>DATEKY010000804.1:0-4839 GCA_035277225.1 Xanthobacteraceae bacterium | reverse complement strand
CGGCCACGATCGTGCCCGTCGCCCTTCGAGGCCCGCCTTCGCAAACGCTTCGGCGGGCGCCTCAGGGTGACGGTGAGAGACCTAATCCGTCGTCAACCCATTCGCCTTCATCACCTGCGCCTGGCGCTCGACCTCGGGCGGCAGGCTCTTGAGGTAATACTCGCGCGTGCGCCGCTCCGGCGGCTCGACGGCGACGCCGAGCGTCTCGAAGCGCTCGCGGATCGCCGCGCTCTCGACCACCTTGTTGGTCGCCTCGGCGAGGCGCCTGACGATCGCCTCGGGCGTGCCCTTCGGGAATTCGAACGCACTGAGCGACGCGCAGTTGATGTCGAAGCCTTCCTCGGCGGCGGTCTTGAGATCGGGCAGCACGTCGGAGCGGCTCAGCCCCATGGTGGCGATCGCCTTCACCGTCCCGCCCCTGATCTGCTGAATCGCGGTCGAGACCTGCTCGCAGATGTAGTCGATGCGTCCGCCGAGCAGGTCCTGCATCGCCGGACCCGAGCCGCGATACGGCACGTGCGTGATCTTCACGCCCATCGCCTGATCGAGCAGCAGCGCGCAGATATGCGCGCCCGCCCCGGTACCGGACGAGCCGTATTGCAGCTTGTCGACATTCGACCTGGCGTAGGCGACGAACTCCTTCAGCGAACTGGCCGGAAAGTCCTTGCGCGCGATCAGGATGCGCGCCGAGTCCGCGAACTGAATGACATGCTCGAAATCGGTGAGCGGATTGTACGGCGTCTTCTTGCCGTTCAGCGCCGGCACCGTCGTCATGGTCGCGCTGCCGCCGAGCAGGAAGGTGTAGCCGTCGGGTGCGGCTTTTGCCACACGATTGGCGCCGGTCATGCCGCCGGCGCCGCCGATGTTCTCGATCACCACCTGCTGCCCGAGCGCCTCGCTCAGGCCCTGCGCCATGATGCGGCCGACGGTGTCGACCGGCCCGCCCGCCGCATAGGGCACGATCATCGTCACCGGCCGCGCCGGCCACTCCTGCGCGAGCGCCGTGCCGGAGAGCGCCAGCAGCGTTGCGAGCGACGCGAGAGCTTTCATCTGCACCTCAATAGCGCACCACGACCAGCCGGTCGGTGCCGGATTCCGCGCCCCACACCTCGCCGGCGCGGCCGAGCATCTGACGCACCGCGGCGCCGCGCTTGTTAGACTGGAAAGTGTCGAACTTTTCGGTCGCGGGATCGAAGCGCAGGATCGCATTGGCGACGAAATCGGTCACCCACACCTTGTCCTTCTCGTCGACGTAGACGGAAAAGCAACCGCTCTTGCTCTTGGGCAGCGCGAACACCTTCCAGACCTTGTGCGCCGGATCGTAGCGCCCGATCTCGCCGGAGAACCAGAAGCTCACCCACAGCATGCCCTTCGAATCCGACCAGATGCGGCGCGGGCCGACGCCCGGTTTCGGCGGATCGACGATCGTGGCGGCGCCGGTCGCGATGTCGACGCGCGCGATGTGGTCGCCGGCGAGCGAGGCGTACCAGACCTCGCCCGACGGCGTGGTGGTGATGCCGTACGGGCCAGCGCCCTTCGGCGCCTTCCAGGCGTCGAGCTTGCCGCTCGCCGGATCGAGCCTGCCATAGACGCCGTTCTGTCCGGTGAACCAGAGCGTGCCGCGTTTGTCGAAGGTCGCGGTGTTGAGGTTTGCTTTCTCGAAGCCCTTCGGCAGCGGGAACAGCTTCACGTCACGGCTCTTCGGCTCGACGCGCGCGATCGCGTTCAGCCCGCTCTCGGTGATCCACGCCGCGCCGTCGGGACCCGCAATCACGCCATGCGGCGCCGCGCCCTTGCCGAGCGGCACCTGTTCGGACTTGCCGGTCTTCGGATCGAGGATGCCGAGCGCGCCCTGGCGTTGCGCCGTGTACCACACCGTGCCGTCGGGCGCGGCTGCGACGTCGTGCGGATGCGCGCCGGAGGTCACCGGGAAATAAGTCACCGTGTCGGCGAATGCGACGGAACAGCTCGCGAGCGCCGCGAAGCCCGCGGCGATCCAGCGGATCATGACTCCCTCCCCCAGCCTCAGAGACGCCGGCTTGTTACCGGTCGTAGCATTTTTTCCTTCCTCACTCGGCGGCCTCCGGTCTGCGGCCACTCCACCTTGCGGCGGCGGCGTCATCGCTCTGTCGTGCCTCAACCCAACCGTCGCCCCCGGCGCGTTCCTCCTTTTTCCAGAACGGCGCGCGCGTCTTCAAATAGTCCATCAGAAATTCCGCCGCCGCGAAAGCCGCCTCGCGATGCTGCGACGCGGTCGCGACCAGCACGATGTTGTCGCCTGGAACCAGGCGGCCGTGGCGGTGGATCACCGTCACGCCGAGCAGCGGCCAGCGCGACTGCGCCTCTTCGACATGACGCTCGATCTCGGCCTCGGCCATGCCGGGATAATGTTCCAGGGTCATCGCCACGATGTCACCGCCGCGGCAGATGCCGGTGAAGCTCGCGACCGCGCCGACATCGGTTCGGCCTGCGCTCAGCGCTGCGATCTCCGCGCCGATGTCGAAGTCTTCGCGCTGCAGGCGGACGCCCACGTCAGCCGCCCGTCATCGGGGGAAAGAACGCGATCTCGCGCGCCCCGGCGATCGCCGTATCGGGCTTCGCGTGGTTGCGGTCGATCGCGGCGCGGATCACGGCCGCGTTCTCGAACGCATAGGCGTATTCCTCGCCGCGCCCTTGCAGCCATGCGACCAGATCGCCGACGGTGCGCACCGAGGCCGGCAAGTCGACCTCCTCGTCGGGCTTGCCGATGCGTTCGCGCACCCAGGCGAAATAGAGAAGCCTCATGTCAATCGTCGATCAGATGGCGCAAACCGGCGCGGAAATAATCCCAGCCGGTATATAAGGTGAGCAGCGCCGAGAACCAGAGCAGCCCGATGCCGATCTCGGTGGTGATTGGCAGGATCTTGTCGCCCGCCTCGCCGGCAATGCAGAAGCCGACCGCGAGCAGCTGCAGGAACGTCTTCCACTTGGCGAGCCAGGTCACCTGCACGGTGACGCGCAGCTCGGCGAGATATTCGCGCAGACCCGAGACCAGGATTTCGCGGCACAGGATGACGATCGCGGCCCACAACGCCCAGCCGCGGATCGTTCCGTCCGCAGCGAGCATCAGCAGGCAGGACGAGACCAGCAGCTTGTCGGCGATCGGGTCGAGCATGCGGCCGAAACTCGACTGCTGCCCGTAGGTGCGCGCCACATAACCGTCGAGCACGTCGGTGATGCCGGCAGCGATGAAGATCGCAAGCGCGACCCAGCGCAGCCACAGCCCGTATTCGAGGATCGCCTGCCAGTACATGCAGCCGACCACGATCGGCACCGCAACGATGCGCGCGTAGGTGAGCAGGTTCGGCAGAGCAAACGCCCGCGCCGACGATGCGGGATTCGTCGTCGTGGTCATGGGCCGAAAAGAGCATTTGGCGCGCACCGGCGCAACCGCCGAAAGCGGATATGTGGTGCGTGGCGCACATGTCCTCGCGTCAGTTCAGCGGCGCGGGGCAGATTCGTGAAAGAAATCATAGATTTTGCGGGCGGTTTCGGCATTGATGCCGGGAACATGTTCGAGGTCGGCGACCGACGCGCGCTCGATCGCTTTCAGGGTGCCGAAGTGACGCAGCAGCGCGCGCTTGCGCGTCGGGCCGATGCCGGGGATCTCCTGCAGGCCGGCCTCGCGGATGTCCTTCTTGCGTTTTTGGCGATGCGAGCCGACGGCGAAGCGATGCGCCTCGTCGCGCAGCCGCTGCACGAAATAGAGCACCGGGTCGCGCGGCTTGAGCTTGATCGGCTCGCGGCCGGGAATGAAGAAGGTTTCGCGCCCGGCGTCGCGCTCAGGTCCCTTGGCGATGCCGATCAGCGGTACGCCGCTGACACCGAGCGCGGCGAGCGTCTCGCGCGCGGCGGAGAGCTGGCCGAGCCCGCCGTCGATCAGCACCAGATCGGGCCAGGGGGAGTCGGTTTCCTCCGCTCGCTCGTCTGCTTCTGAGTTCTCAGCCGACGTCGCAAGCTCCGTTTCCCTCTCCCCTTGCTCACTTTCTTCTCCCTCCCCTGAAAGGGGAGGGTCGGCGCCAACGGATCGGCGCGAAGCGCCGTCCGATGACAGGCTCCGCGCCGGGGTGGGGTCATTCTTTTCGGCGAATCCTGTCAGGGCGATGTCGTCGCCACTTTCCTCGACCCCCACCCGGACGACTTCGTCGTCCGACCTCCCCCTTTCAGGGGGAGGTATCGGAGAGAGCGGCGCCTCGCTCAGCAGCCGCTTGAACCGCCGCGTCAGCACCTCGCGCATCATGCCGAAGTCGTCGCCCGGCGTGAGATTCTCCGACCGGATGTTGAACTTGCGGTACTGGTTCTTGCGAAAGCCCTCTGGTCCCGCGACGATCATCGCGCCGACCGCGTTGCTGCCCTGGATGTGGCTGTTGTCGTAGACCTCGATGCGACGCGGCGGCTTGCCGAGCCCGAAGGTCTCGCCGAGCGCGCTGAGCAGGTTCTGCTGCGACTGCGTCTCGGCGAGCTTGCGCCCGAGCGCCTCGCGCGCATTCGCGAGCGCGTGATCGACCAGCTCCTTCTTCTCGCCGCGCTGCGGCAGCGAGACCTCGACCTTGTGCCCGCTCTTCACGCCGAGCGCTTCGGCGGGCAGCGCGCGGTCCTCGAGCTCGTGCGAGAGGAAGACGCAGCGCGGCGGCGGCTTGTCGTCGTAGAACTGCGCGAGGAACGCGCCGAGCACCTCGCCTGGGACGAGCGAGCGGTCGGCCCTGGGAAAGTAGGCGCGGTTGCCCCAATTTTGTCCGGTGCGGAAGAAGAACACCTCGATACCGTTGAAGCCGCCCTCCTGATGGATGGCGAACACAT
>DATEKY010000803.1:0-5018 GCA_035277225.1 Xanthobacteraceae bacterium | reverse complement strand
AAAACCCGCCCCATTTCAATACCTTCCCGCCAGGATACCCCACCGATCCTGCCGCAACCGCCAGTGCGCAAATGGAAGTTCACGGTAGCAGGCTGCACCCGAACAACCGACACTTGGTATCGGGCTGCCGGCCTTGCGGTCGGGCACAAGGGGGACCCTGCGGACGATGAACTCGAAATCCAAGGCCAAAAGCACGACATCCCACGATATCGAGGTCGGACAGCGCATCCGGGCGCGCCGGATGGCCAAAGGCATGTCGCAGACCGAGCTCGGCAATCTGCTCGGCGTCACGTTCCAGCAGGTGCAGAAGTACGAGAAGGGCGTGAACCGCGTCGGCGCCGGGCGGCTGGTGCGCGTCGGCGAGGCGCTCGACGTCCCGGTCTCGTTCTTCTTCGGCGCGACCGACGCAGGCTCGGAAGACACGCGCGCGATCCTCGGCTTTCTCGATACGTCGTATTCGCTGCGGCTGCTGCGTGCGTTCTCGCGCATCCCGCACGCCGAGGTGCAGCGCGCGCTGGTCGATCTGGTCGAAAGCATCGCGCCGGAAAAGGAGCGTACGCCGCTCTGAGAGTCCCGCTTCAGCGATCGGTAACCATGAACCGCTAAGCTTCCCGTGTGGGTGGGGGAGCGTGTCGTGTTGCGTCAAAGGTTTCTTGTTCTCGTCGCGCTCGCGATCGCGGTGCCGGCGACGGCGCAGACATTCGGCTTTTCGGTTCGCGCGACGGCAGTTTGCCTCGCGATCGGCGATACAAGCTACCGGCTCGCGGGCGCGGGCGAGCATCCCGACTACAGGGTGCGGATCGATCCGGCCGCCGCGGCACCCGATATCCGCGTGCAGCTCACGGAAACGATCGACGATGCGGATTTCGTCTTCATCGAGGGAGGCGGCGAGACGCGCTGCCACGGCGGCAAGAGCGTGAAGATCGATGCCGCCGCTCCGGCCGACCTCACCGTCGGCTTTGCGAGCTCCGCGGCGCCGGCCGACTACCGCATCTACGTTCGCTCCGGGTCGTTGTCGCCGGAGGCGGCCGCCGCGCTTTACGCGGCGTCGCATCTGCCCGCGCGCCGTCTCGCCCACGCGAATGACGCGAATTGAGCGTATCGCGTTAACCGCCCGTCAGCCCTGCGGCGGCTCGGGCGCGCAGAATCCGAAAACCGGATAGAAAATCGCAAAGCTCTCAGGGTCAAATCGGCGCCAGGAACGAGGGTCTGGCGTCGATGGCTCCGACCGGCAAGGGTGACGTGCGTGCGCGGGCCGTGTTCGGCCACCGCCCCTCCGCGCTTGCGGCGCGCGGCGCGGTCGTCATTCTCGCGTTTTTCCTGACCGTCCCACTCGTGTCCGAGCCGGTTTCCCTCCCCTCCGCCGCCACGATCGCGGGCGCGTTGCTGGTCGCCGCGTGCGGCGCGCTCGCCCTGATGACGCGGCGCAATCGGCTGCTCGCGGCCGACGTCGCGCGTCTCGAACGACAGATCGAAGAGATCGGCGATCGCAACTGGGAGCTGGTCGGCCACGACGTCGCGGCGCTGTCGCGCGCGCGCGACCAGGCCGAGGCGGCGAACCGCGCGAAAGGCCGCTTCCTCGCGATGGTGTCGCACGAGATCCGCACGCCGCTGAACGGAATTCTCGGGATGTCCGAGCTGCTGCTCGATACGCCGCTGCAGCCGCAGCAGGCAACCTATGCCAAGGCGATCAAGACCTCGGGCGACACACTGCTGTCGCTGATCGAGGAGATCCTCGACTTCTCCAAGATCGAGGCGGACCGGCTCGATCTCGAAACGCGGCCGTTCGGGCTTGCCACGCTGGTCGAGGAAACCGTCGAGCTGCTCGGGCCCCGCGCGCAGGCAAAGGGCCTCGAAATCGCCTCCTCGATCGATGCGCGGCTGCCGTCACTCGTGACCGGCGACGCCGCGCGGCTGCGCCAGGTGCTGCTCAACCTCGCCGGCAATGCGGTGAAGTTCACCGAGCGGGGCGGCGTCGCGATCATCGCCGAGCCGGGCGACAGACCGGACGACATCCGCTTTCTCGTTCGCGACACCGGCATCGGCATCGCGCCCGACGCGCAGGCGCGCATCTTCGAGGAATTCGAGCAGGCCGACGGCGGCACCACGCGCCGGTTCGGCGGGACCGGGCTTGGGCTTGCGATCTCGCGCCGCATCGTCGAGCGCATGGGCGGCAGGATCGAGCTGACAAGCGCGCCCGGCCAGGGCTCGGTGTTCGGCTTCACGGTGGCGCTGGCACGCGCGACCGACGAGAGCCCATCCGTCGCGCCGCCCGACCTTGGCGGCCAGTCAATTCTCCTCGTGTCCGCATCCGCGATCGAGGCACCGCTGACCACGCAGCGGCTCGCAGGCTGGGGTGCGAAGACCCGGCTGGTGGCGGACGACGCAACCGCGCGCGCTCTCCTGCGCGAGCACTGGGACGCGGTCCTGATCGACCGCGCGCTCGGTCTCGAACCGGCCAGCGCGCTGGCGCGCGCAGCCGCGAAGGTTGCGCGGCGTATCGTGATGCTGACGCCGGGCGAGCGGCATGAGCTTGGCGCGCTCAAGGAGGCCGGGTTTACAGGCTATCTGGTCAAGCCGCTGCGCGCCGCTTCGCTCGCCGCGCGCTTTGCCGACGCACCGTCGGTCGCGATGGACGACCCCGCGCTGCAGGAGGCGCCGGCTGCGGCCGCGAAGGGGCTTTCGATCCTCGTCGCCGAGGACAACGAGATCAACGCGCTGCTGGCGCGTGCGCTGCTCGCCCGGCTCGGACACCGGCCGACGATGGTGCAGGACGGCGCCGGCGCGGTCGAAAGCTGGCGCGCGGCGGCGAGCAGCGGCGCGCCGTTCGATTTCGTCCTGATGGACCTGAACATGCCGGAGATGGATGGGCTCGAGGCAACGCGCCGCATTCGCGCCGCCGAGGCCGCGAGCGGCGCCGCGCGCGTGCCGATCGTCGCGCTCACGGCGAATGCGTTCGGCGAGGACCGCGAGGCCTGCCTTGCCGCCGGGATGGACGATTTCCTGGTGAAGCCGCTCGACCGCGAGCGCCTCGCTGAGCTGCTGGCGCCCGGACGGACGTCCACGCTCGCGGCGTGACGCGAAATTCTAAAGCCTCCTGAGCGACACTTCCTGCACCAGGTGGTTCGCCGCCTTGTTCAGGATCAGGTCGGCGCGCTGGCGCGTCGGCAGGATGTTCTCGCGCAGATTGATCAGGTTGATGCGCTGCCAGATCGAGGTCGCGGTCTCGACCGCTTCGCTGTCGGAGAGCTTGGAGTAGCGATGGAAGTATGACTTCGGGTCGCGGAACGCGGTCCCGCGCAGGGTCAGGAAACGGTCGACATACCATTTGTGCAGCACGTCCTCCTCGGCGTCGATGAACACCGAGAAGTCGAAGAAGTCCGACACGTAGGGGATTTCCTTGCCGTCCTTCGGCAGGTTGCCGGCCTGCAGCACGTTCAGCCCTTCGACGATCAGGATGTCGGGACGATCGACCTCGATCCACTGGTTCGGCATCACGTCGTAGACCAGATTCGAATAGATCGGCGCGCGCACCGGTCGGCGCCCGGTCTTAACGTCGGCGAGGAAGCGCAGCAAGGTCGGCAGGTCGTAGCTCTCCGGGAAGCCCTTCTTCTCCATCAGGCCTTCGCTCTGCAGCACCGCGTTGGGCAGCAGGAAGCCGTCGGTGGTGACGAGATCGACCTTCGGGGTGTTCGGCCAGCGCGCGAGCAGCGCCTGCAGCACGCGCGCGGTGGTCGACTTGCCGACCGCGACCGAGCCGGCGACGCCGACGATGTAGGGCACCTTCGCTTCGGCGGTGCCGAGGAAGTGCTGCTGCACGATGAACAGGCGCTGCGTCGCCGCCACGTAGAGCGACAGCAGGCGCGAGAGCGGCAGGTAGATGTCCTCGACTTCCTTCATGTCGAGGCGGTCGTGCAGCGAGCGCAGTCGCGTCACCTCGTCGGGCGCGAGCGTCATCGGCGTGTCGTCGCGCAGCGCGGCCCATTCGGAGCGCGAGAGCGTCAGATAAGGCGACAGGCCATCTCCGGTTCGCTGATCCATCTTTTGTTCAGCCACCTTTGCGCGACGCCTTCTCGTCGAGGCCCGACTGGGCGGTGCGCGCCGCCAGCGCGGCCTCGACCTCGGCGAGCGTCACGCCGCGCGCCTCCAGCACGACGAGCAGATGATAGAGCAAGTCCGCCGTCTCGGCGATCAAGTGCTCGCGATCTTCGCCGACCGCCGCGAGCGCGGTCTCGACCGCCTCCTCGCCGAGCTTCTTGGCGCAATGCGCCACGCCCTTGTCGATCAGCTTGCGGGTGTAGGAATTCTCCGGCGCCTGCGCGGCGCGCTGGTGCACCCGGGCCTCGAGATCATGGATGGTAAAACTCATGGGCGGTGTTTAGCACCTCGGCCCGGCGCCGTCATTGGTCCAGCGCATGGTCCGGAAAAGTGGATACCGGTTTTCCGAAAAGACCATGCGCAAACGAAAAAGAAGCGACGGGTCTGATCCAACGAAGTTGGATCAACCCTAGGCATCCAGCCGCATCGGCAGGCCGGCCTTGACCATGTGCTCCTTGGCCTGCCGCACCGTGTATTCGCCGAAATGGAAGATCGAGGCGGCGAGCACCGCGGTGGCGTGGCCGTCGCGGATGCCGGCGACCAGATGGTCGAGATTGCCGACCCCGCCCGAAGCGATGACCGGCACGGTCACGCCATCGGAAATGACCCGCGTTAGCGCAATATCAAAACCCTGCCGCGTGCCGTCGCGGTCCATCGAGGTCAGCAGGATCTCACCGGCGCCGCGGCGGACCATTTCGCGCGCGAACGCCACGGCCTCGATGCCGGTGGCGCGGCGGCCGCCGTGGGTGAAGACCTCGTGGCCCGTGCCGTCGGGGCGCGCCTTGGCATCGACCGCGACCACGATCGCCTGGGCGCCGTACGCCTCGCTCATCCGCGCGACGAACGCGGGGTCCGAGATCGCGGCGGTGTTGATCGAGACCTTGTCGGCGCCGGCGTGGAGGAGATCGCGGACGTCGTCG
>DATEKY010000802.1:0-7470 GCA_035277225.1 Xanthobacteraceae bacterium | reverse complement strand
ACGCGCCATCGCACGAATGCCCCGGATCGGCTGCTCCGCAAAAGCGCCGTCGCGCCACGCTGGATCAAGGGTCAGGGGCGCCTTGACCCCTTCAAGGAAGACCAAGTTGTGTTGCGCCGTCTTTGCACTGCTGGTTATCGGTGCGATCCGCTCGACAAAGTCGGGGAACAGCGCGCCCCAATGAAATGTCTGCTGGCCGCCCATCGAAAATCCAACAACCAGCGCAATCTTCTGCACGTCGAAATGTGAACGAAGAAATCGATGCTGCAATGTCACGTTGTCGTACATCGTGATGCGAGGAAACGCTCGCCGCAATTGCCAGTCGCGAATGTCGCTCGGAGACGACGACAGGCCGTTTCCGAACATGTTCGGAATCACAATAAAGTACTTGGAAGGATCGAGAGCTTTGCCGGCGCCGATGAGCCATTCGATATCGGAGTGCTGGGCACCGAACGACGTTGGATAGATTATTGCATTGGTCTTCGTCGCATTGAGCGCTCCGAAGGTCTTGTAGGCGATACGAGCCCCCTTGAGGGTCGCGCCCGACTGCAACACAACGTCCCCAAGATCGTAGCGACCGTCAGCGTTCATCGACTCCTCCGTCGATCGGCGTTCGGACAACAGCAATGCTCTCGACTGTTGATCTGCGTCGCATCGGCCTGCGTCGGTCTTGCTGCCCAACGAAATCAGAAAATCAAACGGCCGGCGACGCCATGGCCTGAGCGAGCTTCTCGGGCCGCATCACCACCCCATGGCGCGACCGGTCCGTCGCGGGTCGGCACCGCCGTAGAGCCGGCCTTTTTTCTTGTCCGCCGAAATGGCGCAAACACCCGCAGTCTTGATCGACAATTGCGGCAGCCAATTCACCTGATGTCCGATGGCATTCAACGCCTCGCCTGTTTTCTTCCCAATTCCCTCCTCAAGATCGAGGCGGCCCGGATAGTAGGCATGCGGTTCGAAACTGTCGGGGAAATTCCGGCTGACAAATCGGGGCGAATCGATCGCTTGCTGGATGTCCATGCCGAAGACGACGTGGTTGAGGAAAACCTGCAGCATGCCTTGAGGCTGCATGTCGCCGCCGGGCGCTCCGAATGTCATGAGAAACTCGCCCTTTCGCATTGCCAGCGACGGATTCGGCGTGAGCCTCGGCCGCTTGCCCGGAGCCGCGCACGAGGTGTGGCTGGCATCGGCCCAGGACTGTGATCCGCGGGAGGAGGGACAGAGTCCGAGTCCTGGGATGACGGGACTTTCCCAGGAGACGTCGCTCGGTGTAGCCGAGAAGGCGTTCCCGGCCGCGTCGACCACGCAGGCATAGGACGTGTCTCCAGGCAGTCCGGGCTCGCCAACCGCGACCGTGGCTCGCGCGCGCGGCGCGTTCGTCCAGCCTTCGACCTCCCCGTGCGGCGCCATTTCGCCGAAGGCGCGGTTCTTGTCGATCTGTCCAAGACGCCGCGCCGCGTAAGCATCGGACAGCAGCTCCTGCATCGGGACATCGATGAAGCGCGGATCGCCGTAGTAGCGCTCACGATCCGCGTAACAGAGATTCATGATCTCGGTGACGAGATGAACGTATTCCTTCGAGTTGTGTCCGATCGCGTTCAAGTCGATACCATTGAGCATCGACAGCATCTGCAGAAGGACAGGGCCCTGGCACCAGGGGCCGCAACTGTACACGTCGGTTCCCTTGAATGTGTAGCGCAGCGGCCGTTCGACCTCCGACCTGTAATCGGCGAGATCGCCTGCGCTCAGTAATCCATCATTCTCCTTGTGATATTTGACGATCGTGGCTGCGATGTCGCCGCGATAGAACGCATCACGGGCGGCATTGAGCCCGGCGTCGCGTCCTTTGCTTGCCGCGGCCTTCTCCTCATCGGCCATGTACTGGATGGTGCGTGCGAGATCGGCCTGAACCAGCAGGTCACCTTCGCGCAACGGCTCGCCGTCCTTGTGATAGATTGCGATGTTGCTCGGCCAGCGGCGATAATCCTCGACCTTGTCGGCGAGGAAGGTCGCCATGACGGCGTGCACCGCGAAGCCTTCGCGGGCATAGCGGATCGCGAAAGACGCGACGTCGCCGAAGCTCATGGTGCCGTAGCGTTGCAGCGCGAGAATCCAGGCGTCCGGCGCGGCCGGCACGACCGTGCGCTGCAGGCCCATGGGGATGCGGCCATTGTGCTCGCGCACGAGGTTCTCGAGCTTCAGCGCCTTGGGCCACCAGCCAAGACCCGCAATGGAAACGACCTCGTCGCGCTCGGCGAGATAGATCAGCATCGGCGCAACGCCGGAAAACTGCACCTGGTCGCTGTGCACCACGCCGAGCGAAATTCCGGCGGCCACGCCCGCGTCGATGGCGTTGCCGCCAGCCTCCAGGATCGCGTGCGCCGCCTGTGTCGCAAGGTACTGCCCGGCCGACGCCATGTACCGATGGCCGATGACCATGGGCTGCATTCTCATTGTTATCGCTCCTCGGATCGAAAACTATCGACGTTTCGCGGTGTCTCTAGAGTCACTGAGCTTTGGCGCCGGTTTCCTTTACCAGCTCGGACCAGCGTTTCATTTCGCTGACAGTGAAAGCGGCGAACTCTTCCGGCGTGCTTGTGGTGGGTTCTGCTCCGAGCGTCTTGAGGCGCTCGCGCACGTCGGGCAACTTGACGATCTCCGCAATCTCCCTGCTGATCTTCGTGACGATCTCTTTCGGGGTGCCGCGCGGCATCCAGACGCCATACCAGGACTGGACATTGTAGCCCGGAACGCCCGACTCCGAGATCGTCGGGACATCCGGCAGGACGGACAGGCGGCTCGGAGCCGACACGCCGATCGCCTTGAGCGAGCCGGATTGGACCAGCCCGATGGACGCCGGCGTGGTGTCGATCATGAAGCTGATGTTCTTGGTCAGAACGTCCTGCAAGGCCGGCGCGCTGCCCTTGTACGGCACATGGATCATCTGGAGGCCGGCCATCTTCATCAGCATCGCGCCTGCCAGATGCGAGGATGCGCCGACGCCCGACGAGCCATAGGTCAGCTTGCCTGGGTTCGCCTTCGCTTCTGCCACGATGTCAGCGGCCGTTTTCGCGGGACTGTCCTGGTTGACCACCATGATCAGCGGCACGGTTCCCAACTGAGTGACGGCCTCGAACCCGTCGATCGGGTCGACCAGAACCTTGTCGGCAATGGACGGTACGATGACGTGGAGCGAAGCATTGACCAGGATGGTGTATCCGTCCGGAGTCGAGCGCGCCACGGAGTCCATGCCGATCATGCTGCTGGCGCCGGGCTTGTTTTCGATGACGACAGTCTGATTGAGGCTGCGGCTCAGGCGATCACCAACGAGGCGCGCCAGGATGTCCGTCGGACCGCCTGCCGGATAGGGCACAACGATGCGGATCGCGCGGGATGGATATGCTTGTGCGAGCAGCACCGTGGTGCTCAACGCCAGACACGCTATGGTGAGTAGCAGGCGGATCGCGGCTTTGTTCATCGCTCAACTTCCTGGAGTTGGATCGTCCGTTGGTTCCATGCGTTTGCGGAAAGAGGTTACGCGCGCGGCAGCGGCGGACTTGAGAAGGTTTTGATCGCTGTCGATTGCGAAGAGAGAGACGCCGCGGCGGCGCCATGCCGCTGCCATTCTCTCATCGGGAAGCGAAAGACCGATCGGAAGATTTTGCCGCGTTGCCGAATGGCAAACGCGCTCGAGCGCTGCCGCAGCCGCATCAGCATCGTTGCCGAGCGCGAGAGTGAGGCCGATCTGGCCGAGAAAGACGCCATCAAGGCCTGCAACGGCGGCGATATCGTCCGCTGCCGCGATCCCCGGCGGTTCGTCGATCTGCGCGATGATGAGAGGCTTGCCGGTTTCCCGCTTGGTGAAGTCAGCCCACGTGTCGCCGCGATAATTCGAGATTCGGGTCGCACCGGCATAGGCTCGCTCGAAGCCGCGTGTGCGCGCGAATTCCATAACGTCGGCAATCGTGTCCGCCGAGTTTACATGCGGAACGATGATGCCGTCGGCACCCACGCCGATCGCGTGCTGAATCGTGGATTTGCTCTCGTCAGGGACGCGTACGAGTGCCGGGAGTCTCTGCGCGCGGCAGGCGAGAATGCACTGCGCCAGGAGCGCGCGATCGAACGAACCATGCTCCATGTCGATGATGGTGAAATCGGCGGATGTCTGCGCCAGAATCTCGTACGCGGCGGAATCCCGCAAGCGGGCGAAGAAGCCGACCAGAGCCGAGCCTGCCTTCCATCTCTCGCTGAAGCTCGCGCCGCTCACGTCATGAGGCTCGTTATTTTTGGCATTGCGCCGGTATGGGGTGAGACTTCAATTCGGATCATTGCGCAGAGGCATCTTTTCGATCTCTTCTGGACGTATCGCGCGGCCTTCCGCACCGGGGGCTCAGCTTTGAATACGCGATCTCGAGCTTCTGAAGAACCAGCATGTCAGAGCTCAGTTTCTCCCTCGGCGGACAGAACCAGGTTTCGCGGAGCAACAGGGTTGCGTAGCACGGTCGTCGCACCTTCTAATTTGCGGTGCAAGATCGTCGCCCGCGCGGCCGCAGTGTCATCGGCATGTTGAGCGTTGACGACCTGCAGGTCCAGCGCGCAACGGCATGCCAAAAACCCGGTGTAAGGCCAAGGGGATCGCCAAGATGAGTGACCCGCCGCGCCCGGAAAGGGATGAGCATTTGATACATCCCGTCGGTGCACAGGTGGAGGCGTACTCGCTGGATATCACGCCCAAGGTGTCGCAGATGCCGGCCTGTGTTGAAAGCGACGGGTCGAGAACACTCAACCACGTTGAATGCCGGGCTTCGATGCAGGGAGGCTCGCACGTCGCACGCAATCTAAAAGCTGGATTGACGCTGTCGTACAATGTACGAACAATCGGATGTTATGCCGCTGGTTGGGGTCCACATGAACCGTAATGCAGTCCTCGTCACCGCTCTCATTGCTGGAGTCATGGGAGGGTTGGCTAACGCGAACGCCGAGCAATGGCCGCAACGACCGATCACCTGGATCTTGCCGGTGCCTCCGGGCGGCGCCATCGACATGTCGGCTCGCTTGCTTCAGGACGGTCTTGCTGCACAGCTCGGGCAGCCCATTGTTATCGAAAGCCGGGTGGGAGGGGCGACCCGGGTTGCCGCTGAGAGTGTGAAGCGCGCTGCACCCGACGGATACACTTTCGGGATGGTGGGAGTCGCATTCGTCTCCAATCCCTCGCTTCTCAATCAGGTGAATTACGATCCGATCAAGGACTATGCCCATACCAGCTTTATCTGGATGGCACCCTCGGTCATTCTCGTTCACCCATCGCAGCCCTTCCAAAGCCTTGGTGACCTGCTGCGGGCGGCAAAGGAAAAGCCCGGCACGATTTCCTACGCAACTCCCGGGGTCGGCACTTCCATGCACACTGCCGGTGAGGCGTTGAAGCTGGCTGCCAAGGTGGACATGTCTCATATCCTCTATCGCGGAGCCGGGCCGGCGCTGACCGACGCGATTGCCGGGCACGTCCCGGTGGCAATAATCAACATTGCTTCCGCCGCGCCCCTCGTGAAAGAAGGCAAACTGCGAGCTCTGGCCGTGACGGGCGCCAATCGTTCGTCACTTCTTCCAGAAGTGCCGACTGTCGCTGAGAGTGGATTTCCAGGATATGCGATCACCGAATGGCAGGGACTGGTCGCTCCTGCGGCCACTGAAGGCTCCATTATTGAGCGCATGAACACGGCGATACGGACGGTGTTGGCCGAGAAGAATGTCGCCACGAGATTTCAAGAGATGGGTTTCGAGTATTTGCCGCTCTCACCCGCGGATTTCGCGAAGTACGTGAGCGACGAACAGAAAAAGTTCGCAGAGATCATCCGCCAGGCTGCGATCAAAGGCGCAAATTGATGGTTCAGGCGTCCCCGGATGGGACCTCACTCTCGCGGCAACTGGCTCATTTCGCGAGCAGTTGCCGTTGGGACGACATCCCGGCTGAGGTTCGCCATGAAGCGAAGCGGTCAATCTTGAACTATTTCGCGTGCGCCCTCGGGGGAGCGCAGGAGTTCGCCGTCAGGCGAAGCTTGAAACTGCTCGATCAATTTTCCGGCCCGCGCAGTGCGTCCGTTGTTGGTCATCCCATTCGCCTGGACCCGCTCAGTGCATGTTTCGTCAATGGACTGGGCGGCAACGTCCTGGACTTCGACGACACCCATATACCGACGATCATGCACCCGACAGCTCCGATCGTGGCGCCACTCCTTGCATATGCGCAAGATCATAGAGTTTCAGGGGAGGCTTTGCTTCACGCCTTCATAGTCGGTTTCGACGTCGCGTGCCGGATCGGAAATGCAGTAGCGCACGGCGGCCATTATCGCCGTGGGTGGCACATCACCGCGACGTGCGGCGTCTTCGGCAGTGCCACCGGCGTGGCCAAGCTGACGGGACTGTCTGTGGAACAGTTCGTCGCGTTGTTTGCGGCGGCGGGCGGCCAGGCGTCCGGCCTGGTCGCAAATCTTGGTACGACGGCGAAAAGTATCAGCGTCGGAAATGCCGCGAGGAATGGCTATCTGGCGGCGCTGTTGGTGGGCGAAGGGTTTGCCGGCTCCTCCGATCCGATCGAAGGGCGGCATGGGTTCATTCACGTCTCTGCCGACAATCCCGATATGGGCGCGATCACTCGCAATCTGGGTTCGAAGTGGGAGATTTCCGCAAATACCTACAAGCCGTATCCGACCGGAGTCGTCCTCAACCCTGTCATCGATGCATGTTTGGAGCTGCGAGCGGCGCACGACGTTCGGGCCGCAGACATCGCCTCGATTCATGTTCTGGCGCATCCGCTGTTGTTCGAGCGGACGGACCGGCCCAACGTAACCTCGGGACGAGAAGCCGTCGTAAGCCTGCAGCACACCGTCGCGGTCGTCATGTGTCGCGGGGCGGCAGACCAGGCACAGTTCACCGACGAGGTGGTTCGCGACGCAGACGTGCTGTCACTGCGCTCCAAGGTTCACGGTACCGGCGATGACTCCGTCGCGGTCGGTGCCGCCCATGTCAGCCTTCGCATGCAGGATGGCCGATCCTTTACCTCTGTTGTCACTCAAGCACGCGGCAGTCTTGAGCGCCCGCTGACTGACGAACAATTGGAACAAAAGCTGGTCAAGCTGGCCGGCTTTGGCGCGCCATGGTGCGACACGCGGAGCCTCATCGACGCTCTTTGGACGCTCGACCGCAATCCGGATATCGCCTCGATCATGGCCCTGGCGGTGCCCGCGACGTAATGCAGATCGGGTATTCGCGATATCGCACGGCCTGATCGATCAGCGCTGCTGGCTCAAGTACCAGTCGAGGATCTGCTCCCCGGTCCACGCCACGACTCCAGGGCGAGCAAGAATCTCGTGATATGTTTTTTCAACGTCGGCAAAACGGTGTGGCGAGCCGGACAGATAGGGATGATGAGCGATCGACATGATCTTTGGCCGATCATCAGTCTCCGCATAC
>DATEKY010000801.1:0-3327 GCA_035277225.1 Xanthobacteraceae bacterium | reverse complement strand
CATGCGGTAGCGCCGCTCTCTCCCATACCTCCCTCGCTCCGCTCTCTCCATGCCTCCCCCTGTAAGGGGGAGGTCGACGCCCGAAGGGCGGCGGATGGGGGTCAGGCCGCATCAACATTCTGATACTTAAGAAGATGGACCCCACCTCGCCGCTTCGCGGCGACCCTCCCCTTTCAGGAGAGGGATAAGGAAGAAAGATGTTCACCCTCGCCGAGCTCGAAGCCGCCGTTCCGATCGTGCGCGCCGCCGTTCCGCCGACGCCGCAGTTCGCCTGGCCGCTGCTGAAGGCGCGCACCGGCGTCGACGTCGTGGTCAAGCACGAGAACCACACGCCGACCGGCGCCTTCAAGGTGCGCGGCGGCATCGTCTATGTCGACCGGCTGAGGCGCGAGCGCCCGCAGGTCAGGGGCGTCATCACGGCGACGCGCGGCAATCATGGGCAGTCGCTGGCCTTTGCGTGCGGCCGCGCCGGCATCGCCTGTACGGTCGTCGTGCCGTTCGGCAATTCGACCGAGAAGAATGCCGCGATGAAAGCGTTCGGCGCCGAGCTGATGGAGCACGGCCGCGACTTCGACGAGGCACGCGAGCGCGCGGCCGACATCGCGCAGGAGCGCGGCTACGAATACGGAAAATCGTTCGACAAGGACCTTGTGCTCGGCGTCGCGACCTATGCGCATGAGCTGTTCATCGCCGAGCCCACGCTCGACGCCGTGTTCGTGCCGATCGGGCTCGGCTCGGGTGTCTGCGGAGTGATCGGCGCGCGCGACGCGCTCGGGCACAAGGCGAAGGTCTTCGGCGTCGTCTCTGATCGCGCCAACACCTACCGGCTCTCGCTCGATGCCGGGCGGCTCGTCCCGACCAACTCGGCCGACACGTTCGCCGACGGCATGGCGGTGCGCATCCCGGACGCGGAGGCCTTCGCCATCATGCAGGCCGGCATGGCGGGGCTGATCGAAGTGACCGACGATGAGGTCGCAGACGCGATCCGCGCGCTCTACACCGACACGCACACCTTGGCCGAAGGCGCCGGCGCCGCGGCGTTCGCCGCGCTGACGCGCGAGCGCGCCGCGTTCCAGGGCCAGCGCGTCGCCGTGATCGTCTCGGGGCAGAACATCGACCGGCCGTGGATGGCGACCGTGCTCGGCGGCGGGACGCCGAGCGCGGCGTGACGAAGCGACGCAAGCGCAAGCAGCAGACTTCACGCAAGACGGCACAGCGCAAATTCCTCACGCGCGATCAACGCCAACCCGAACTGTTTCGATTCATTCTAGACTGACCAAGCTTAGAATGATTATAAACTATTGATTTTTCACGACAATTCCCATTGTGCCGCGGGCGGACGCGGCTTAGGACAGGGCCCGACATGGCGATCGATGTCGCCGCCCTGACTGATGGAGAACCCATGACCCGTCCGCTCGCCCTCACTGCGCTTTGTGCCGTTCTCCTCGCTCCCGGCCTCGCCGCCGCGCAGGGCGAGGTCAACGTCTACTCCTATCGCGAGCAGAAGCTGATCGCGCCGCTGTTCGACGCCTTCACCAAGGACACCGGCATCAAGGTCAACGTGATCTCCGCAAGCTCCGGGCTCGAGCAGCGCATCAAGACCGAAGGTGCGAATTCGCCGGCCGACATGCTGCTCACCGTCGACGTCGCGCGGCTGCAGGACGCGATCGATGCCGGCATCACCCAGCCGATCAAGTCGGCGGTGCTCGATAAGGCGGTGCCGAAGGCCTATCACGGCCCTGACGGCGCCTGGTACGGTATCTCGCTCCGCGCCCGCGTGGTCTATGCCTCGAAGGAGCGCGTGAAGCAGGACGCGATCACCTACGAGGAGCTCTCCGACCCGAAGTGGAAGGGCAAGATCTGCATCCGCTCCGGCCAGCACATGTACAACAACGCGCTGTTTGCCGCCTATCACGCAAAGCACGGCGACGCGAAGACCGAGGAATGGCTGAAGGGCATCAAGGCGAACCTCGCGCAGAAGCCGTCCGGCGGCGACCGCGAAGTGGCGCGCGACATCGCGGCCGGCAAGTGCGACATCGGGCTCGGCAACACCTATTACTGGGCGCTGATGCACGACAAGGAAGCCGATCGCAAGCCGTGGGCCGACGCGACGCGCGTGATCCTGCCGACGTTCGTCGGCGGCGGCACGCACGTGAACCTGTCGGGCGTGGTGCTGGCCAAGCACGCGCCGAACAAGGACAACGCCGTCAAGCTGATGGAGTGGCTGGTCGGCGAGAAGGCGCAGCATCTCTACGCCGACATGAACTACGAATATCCGCTGCTCTCCGAAGTGAAGATCAATCCGACCATCGCGGCCTACGGCACGCTCAAGCCCGACTCGCTGCCGCTCGCCGAAGTGGCGAAGCACAAGAAGGCTGCGGCGAACCTGGTCGACAAGGTGGGGTTCGATAACTAGGCGCGCGCTCGCGGTCATATGTAGGCCGCATGAGCGCAGCGACATGCGGGACCGGACGCGCGGATTGGCCCCGGATTTCGCTTCGCTCATCCGGGCTACGAAGCTGACGTTTCATGACCACCACTAACCTCACCAACACCGCGCCGGGCCCGTCAGCCCGGCGCCTTTTCGTAAGCTCCTCCGACCTCATCGCCGGCGCGTTCCTGATCGCGGTCGCCGCACTGGTGGTGATCCCGCTCGCCAACCTGGTGCGCATGGCGTTCTCGGGCGAGAGCGACATCTGGGCCGATCTGGTCGCCTACGTGATCCCCGAGGCGCTGCGCGTCACCGTGCTGCTGCTCGCCGGCGTCGCGGTGCTCACCGCGCTGGTCGGCGTCGGCGCCGCCTGGCTGGTGACCGCCTATCGTTTCCCCGGCCGCGACGCGCTGGCGTGGATGCTGGCGCTGCCGCTCGCGTTTCCGACCTACATCGTGGCCTATGTCTACGTCGACCTGTTCGACGCGTTCGGCCCGGTGCAGAACACGCTCGCCGCGCTGACCGGCTGGAAGCCGACCGCCGCCTCCTGGTATCCGAACATCCGCTCGCTCGGCGGCGCGGTGTTCGTGTTCTCGCTGGTGCTCTATCCATACGTCTTTCTCGCCGCGCGCGCGATGTTCCAGACCCAGAGCGCGAGTCTGTTCGAGGTCGCGCGCACGCTGGGCGCGACGCGCTTCATGCTGGCGCGCCACGTCGCGCTGCCGCTCGCGCGCCCGGCGCTCGCAGTCGGGCTGTCGCTCGCGCTGCTCGAGACCTTAAACGACATCGGCGCCTGCGAATATCTCGGCGTGCGCACCTTGACGCTCTCGATCTTCACCACCTGGCTCAACCGCTCGAGCCTGCCCGGCGCCGCGCAGATCGCCTGCGTGATGCTG
>DATEKY010000800.1:0-13918 GCA_035277225.1 Xanthobacteraceae bacterium | reverse complement strand
GCCATTCCTGCGCGGCGGCGTCATGAGAAGGCGCAAGAGCGAGTGCAAGGCCGAGCAAGCCGAGGGACAGCAGGCGCATGTTTCCTCCGAGCGCGATGCAGGTCGTGCCGCCTGCGTTGGCGCGATGCTACGCCGGAAGCGGGGCCGGCGGTCTGTCAAAATCCACCGTTCCGTAATACGGAACGACAGCCGCTGTCAGCGCGACCCCTTGTCCGGCGCGCCGTCCTGCTTGAGCAGCACCACGCTGGTCCTGATGTTCTTCGCCATCTCCTTGAGCGGAGGCACGTAGCGCGCGATCGCCTCGGCCTTGGGCATCGCCGAGGTGAAATAGGTCATGCCGACGGTGGCGAGCACCTTGCGTCCCAGCATCACCGGGACCGCGATCGTCGAGGATGACTTCGGCTCGACCGTGGCCGAGCGCTCGGCGAAGCCGGCGCGCCGGATCATCGCGAGCAAGGTCAGCGCCGCGTCGCGATCGTGCGCCGCTTCGGCTTCGGGATGGTCGGACGCCTTGAGCATGTCGAGCAGCAGGTTGCGCTCGTTCGCCGGACAGAACGCGATGTAGGCGCGCCCCAGCGCGCGCGACATCAGTTGCAGCCGCATGTTGATGGTCGCGTGAAACGGCGACAGCGGGCTGTCCGGGATGGTGCTGAAGCGCACCGCCACGGCATCGCGGTCGAGCACCGCGACGGCGACCGGCCAGTGGAGCTTGCGGGTGAAGGCGATCGCCCAGGGGCGCGCCGCCTCGACCACGAGCGGATCGCCGTGAAAGCCCGCGCTGAGCGAACGGACCAGCGACGTGACCTGATAGCCGCCCTGGCGGCGATCATTGACCACATAGCCGAGCGCGATGAGGGTATCGAGCAGGCGCACGATCGTGGGCTTCGGCAATCCGGTCGCGCCATGCAGGTGACGCACCGAACTCACCCGCTGCCGGTTGAGCTCGTGCAGCAGATGGATCGCCCGGCGGACGGATTCGACGGGAGCTTCGGCCATGGATCGCCTGTCCGCTATTCCGTCCAACGGAATGCCGGTAGAGGATGCTGGCGTGCGGGCGCCCCATTTGCAACCTGCACCGAACGGGAGGACGCCACATGTCGACCTACGACACCGCCGATCCGCGCGCCGCGCTGAGCAAGCAGAAGTCGGCGGTGCCGCCGCCGGTCGAATTCGCCGCGGCCGAATACGCCAAGTTCTACGAGACCGCGCCGCTGGACGACGATACCAACGGCAAGACCTGGTACGCGCGCGGGCAGAACTTCATCATCGCCTATACCGAGGCGAAGCCCGGCGCGACGTTCGCCCGCAAGGGACAGGTCGACGAATACGTCGTGCTGCTGCACGACGCGCCGACCACCGCCGACATCACGGCCGGCGCCGAGGAGAAATCGATTGGCGGATACACGGTGACGTTCGTGCCGCCGGGCGACAGCCGCGTGACGTTGCCGAAGGGTGGCCGCCTCGTTCGCATGTTCACGACGCGCTCGACCGATCTCGCGGCGAAGTGCCAGAATTCCGCCGCCTACGCAAAGCCGCACCCGAACATTCCTCCGTTCCAGGCCTGGCCGGAGCCGAAGGGCGGCTTCAGCATCCGCTCCTACAGCCTCGACTATCCGGCCGAGGAAGGCCGCTTCGGCCGCATCTTCCGCTGCACCACGTTCATGGTGAACTACATCGATCCGCGCAAAGGCCCGCGCGACACCACCAAGCTCTCGCCGCACTTTCACGACGACTTCGAGCAGTGCTCGCTGGCGCTGGAGGGCGAGTTCATCCACGACATCCGCTGGCCGTGGATTCCCGACATGCGCCAGTGGCGCGAGGACGACCACGAGCGCTGCGGCACGCCGTCGATCGCCGTGATCCCGCCGCCCGCGATCCACACCACGCGCGCGATCGGCGCCGGCACCAACCAGCTGGTCGACATCTTCTGTCCGCCGCGCGTCGACTTCTCGCTCAAGAAAGGCTGGGTGCTGAACGCCGACGACTATCCGATGCCGGGCGGAAACTGAGGAGGAGCTTGCAATGGCTGCCGACAACCGTGACGCCGAAGTCGCCGACCTCCTGGTCGGTGCGATCGACCTGCACTGCCATTCCGGCCCGGCCGCGATGCCGCGCATCCTCGACCATCACGAAGCGCTGATGGACTGCGCCGACGCCAAGTTCCGGGCGTTGCTCTACAAGGATCATTTCTATCTCGGCGTCTCGCACGCCATGATCCTGGAGAAGTTGTTCCCCGAAACCGGCGTGAAGCTTTATTCGGGCATCGCGCTCAACAACGCGAGCGGCGGCATCAATCCGCATGCGGTCAATCACGCGATCAACATCGGCGCCCGGATCGTCTGGATGCCGACGCTCTCGGCCGCGAACCACATCGAGAAATCCGCCACCGAGGCGAAGAGCTTTCCCAAGACCGCGAAGAAGATGCTCGATCCGATCCCGCTCAGCGCGCTCGACGCCAACGGCAAGCTGTCGGATGCGACCAAGCAGGTGCTCGACCTGATCGCCGAGGGCGACATCATCCTGGCCGGCGGCCACCTCCCGGCCTCGGAGCTGCATATGGTGTTCGCCGAGGCGAAGACGCGCGGCGTGAAGAAGATGCTGGTCAATCATCCGACCTACGTGGTCGGCTGCACCGACGAGGACATCCGCCAGATGGTGCGCATGGGCGTCTACATGGAGCACTCGATCTGCATGTTCGTCGAGGGCAAGGCGCACAAATACGGTCCCGACAAACTCGCGCACCTGATCGAGGTGGCGGGCGTCGATCATACCCTGCTGTGCTCGGACCTCGGCCTCACCGGCTCGCCGCGTCCGGTCGACGGCTATCGGGCGATCGTCCGGATGCTGCTGGACCTGCAGTTTTCCGCCGCCGACATCCGCCGGCTCATCGGCACAAATGCGGCCGGCCTTCTGAATCTGGATGCGGTCAGCGCGCCGTCATGAAGCCGTCGAAGAACGCCGCGAGCGGTGCGTGGCCGTCGAGCGGGAGAACGTGCGCGACGAACTGGTCCGGCCGCACAATCACCATGCAGCCCCGCTCCCGATCGATGCCGCGCATCGCGAAGATGTCCTGGCCGCTCCTCAGGTCGGCGCAGAAGATCTTCTCGTAGTCGCGCAGCCCATACCGGCCCTTGGCCGGCAGCAGGAGCGGCGGCGCAGCCTCGATCGCGAGATCATGGTGCCCCTGCTGGAACACGGCGCGGAGATCGATCACCGAGTCGATGTCATCGCCCGCGGGGGTGTATCGCCGCAGCGGAGACTCGCGCGCCTCGGCGAGAAAATCGCACAGCCGCCGCATGGCGGAGCCGTGCGCCGCAGCGTCGCCGGCGCCCGCAAAGGCGAAGATGCGCCAGCGGCCGTCGGCCTTGACCGTGTGGCCGAGGTGAACCGGCTTGGCGTCCGACACGCGGATGACCGGCGCGGAATGAAAGCGCGTGCCGATCGTCAGCCCTTTTGCGAGATGCTGCCAGGTCGCCGCGCCGGTGATGATCGACGGACCGTAATGCGTCGCGGTTCCGGCGGTGTAGCGCCCATGCCTGACGAAGTAGCGCTGGGTCTCGGCCGGATCGAACCCCTTGCCGTCTGATTTCGCGGAGGCCAGCAAGGCCGCCCATTCGCGGTCGAAGTCGATCAGCTCCTTCGCGATGGTCTGGCGCTCCGCCGAGTAGGTATGCAGCAGGCCGGGCGCGCAGCGCTTGCGCAGCACCGCGGCGAGCTTCCAGCCGAGATTGAAGCCGTCCTGCATCGACACGTTCATGCCCTGGCCTGCTTTCGGGCTGTGCGTGTGGCAGGCGTCGCCGGCGATGAACACGCGCGGCAGGCGTTCGGCGTCCTCCTGCGGCACGTCATCGAACTTGTCGCAGAGCCGCTGCCCAATCTCGTAGACCGACCACCAGGGAACCTCTTTCACGTCGAGCGCGTGCGGATTGAGGATGCGCCGCGCCGCCGCGATCAGGTCGTCGACCGTGATGTTGCGATTGGACACCCGCTCGTCGGCATGCAGCCGGTTCATCTCGATATAGAGCCGGAACAGGTAGCCGCCTTCGCGCGGGATGACGATGATGCTGCCGTCCTTGGCGGACTGGATCAGCGACTTGAAACGGACATCCGGGAAGTCGGTGACGGCGAGAACATCCATCACGCCCCAGGCATGATTGGCGGAATCGCCGTGCAGTGTGCGCCCGATCGACTTGCGCACGACGCTGCGCGCGCCGTCGCAGCCGACCACGTAGCGGGCCCTGATGGTCTCGATCTTCCCTTCGTGCGCCGGATCGATCCGTTCGAGCCGGGCGGTCACCTGATAGGGGTCGGCGTTGTCGCCGGAGGTCGCCTCGACCTGAAGGTCGAGGAGGCGCCGCGCGTAGTGAGGCTCGAGCCGTGCCGGCGACTTGCGCATGACGTCGAGGTAGAAGTCGTGCACCCGCGCCTGGTTCAGGACGACATGCGGGAATTCCGACAGTCCGTCCTCGACGTCCTGGACCCGCCCGCTGCGCACGATCCTGTCGCGCTGCTGGTCGTCAGGCTTCCAGAAGGTCGTCTCGTTGATCCAGCAGGCTTCCTTCAGCACGCGCTCGCTGAAGCCGTAGGCCTCGAACATCTCCATCGTGCGGCAGGCGATGCCGTCGGCCTGGCCGCGCAGCAGCGGGCCCGCCTTCTGCTCGACGATGCAGGTCTTGATGTCGGGAAATGCGGCGAGTTGCGCCGCCAGAGTAAGACCGGCCGGGCCGCAGCCGACGATGAGCACATCGACTTCGTCGGGAACCGGGCCTTGGGCGCCCGATGCGGGATAGCGCTGCGACGGGTCGGCGATCTCCGGGTCGCCGGGCTCGAAGCCGTTCAGATGAAACTGCACGAAGCCTCCCGCTCTCGGCGCGTCCGGACCGGCCCGGTCCCGATCAGCCAAGCCCTCCGGAACGGGGCCGTGTCAAGGCTCCACGTCCTTGAACACGTCGATCTCGATGCCGCCCGGCAGCATCGCGCGCCACGCCTGCAGGTAGGTCTGCAATCGCATGTCGCCGGCGATGCGCGCGCGATTGATCTCCATCGACTCGGGGGTCTCGTACTCGATCACCTGGATGAACTTGCCCGGGTCATCGACATTCTGGATCAGCCGCACCTCGGTGCCGCCGAGCATTTCGTAGAACGGCTTCGAGGCGTTGACGAAAGCGAGGATCTGCGAAGGGTCGGCCGACGGCATGGTGAAGCGGAAATGCAATGTGCGGCGGACTTTCGGTTCTGCGGCCATCGGCAACTCCGTGATTCGTATCCCGCTACAGTAACGCGAAGCCGGCGAGATCGTCCCAGATGTAGGCGATCTCATCGAGCACATATTCACCGCGGCGCTCGACGCGCGTGTCGCCGGTGCGGCCGCCGAGCGCCTCGTAGAAGCGCCGCGCCGGCGCATTGCGCGTCAGCACCCACAGGCCGGTCGACGTGAAGCCGCGTGCCGCAAGCTCGCCGAGCAGCCGGACGAACAGCATGCGCCCGATTCCGCGCCGCTTCACCGCGGCGAGCAGATAGAGCGCGGAAACCTCGCTGCCGGTCGACAACCCGGTCCACCGGATCGTCCCGGCCGAGCCGAAGCCGCAGATCGCGCGGTCCTGCTCGGCGACGTAGACGAACGTGAGGCGATCGGTCTCGGCCAGCGTGCCGCGCCATTGGCCCACGCGTGTCTCGACCGAACGGGCCTCGATCGCCGCCTGCGGCATCAGGCCGGAATAGCTTTCACGCCACGCCTGCACATGCACCCGCGCAATGCCGTCCAGGTCCGCCGGCGTGGCGCGGCGGATCATCACCTGGGTTTCTTGTTCGAAGACCGGTACTTCGCGTTCCCCGGATACACTCCGAGGATCTTCAGCGAACCCGGCTGCGAGAAGAACTCCAGCTCCTCCAGCGCGCGCTTCAGCGGCGGGTCGTCCGGGTGGCTCTCGACGTCGGCGTAGAACATGGTGGCGAAGAAGTTGCCCTCGATCATGTAGCTTTCGAGCTTGGTCATGTTGACGCCGTTGGTGGCGAAGCCGCCGAGCGCCTTGTAGAGCGCGGCCGGCAGGTTGCGCACCTGGAAGACGAACGTCGTCACGGTCAGCCCGTTGTTCGGTTTCGCGTGCTTCTGCTTGCGCGAGAGGATCACGAAGCGCGTGGTATTGTGGTCCTCGTCCTCGACGCGCTCGGCGAGCACCTTGAGGCCGTAGATTTTCGCCGCAAGCATCGGCGCGAGCGCGGCGCGCGTGACGTCGTCGGTCTGCGAGATATGACGCGCCGCGCCCGCGGTGTCGGCGGCGATCACGGCCTTGTAGTTATGCTTGCGGATGAAGCGGCGGCACTGGCCGAGCGCGTGGATGTGGCTTTCGACCGACTTGACGGTCTTCAGCGTCGCGCCCTTCGGCGCCATCAGGTTGAAATGGATCGGCAGGAAGTGCTCGCCGACGATGTGCAGCTTGGCGTGCGGCAGCAGGTGATGGATGTCGGCGACGCGCCCGGCGATCGAGTTCTCGATCGGGATCATGCCGAGCTCGGCCTTGCCGGTCTGGATCGCCGCCAGCGCATCCTCGAAGGTCGCGCAGGGCAGCGGCTCGCAGTCGGGATAGACCTCGCGCGCCGCGATGTCGGAATTGGCGCCGGGCTCGCCCTGGAACGCGATTTTCAGTTTGCTCATGGGGTCTTTCCGTTGGGTGTCAGCAGGGCGCGCGCCTTGTCGAGATGCTCCTGCGTGTCGACGCCGAAGATCGCGTTTTTGGTGAGCGCGACGTCGATGCGCATGCCGGCTTCGAGCGCACGCAGTTGCTCGAGCCGTTCGCGGATCTCGAGCGGCGAGGGGGGCAGCTTGACGAACCGCGCGAGGGCTTCGCGCCGATACGCATAGAGCCCGATATGATGGTAGAGCGGCCCCTCGCCGGTCGGCGACGTCGCGCGGGTGAAATAGAGCGCGCGCATGCGTCCGGGGGACACGGTCGAGCAGATCGCCTTCACGACATTCGGATCGGTGCGTTCGGCGTCCTCGGTGATTTCCAGCGCGAGCGTCGCGATATCGACCGCCGGATCGGCGAGCGGACCGAGCACGGCCTTGATGTCGGCGCCCTGAAGGGTCGGAAAGTCGCCCTGCACGTTGACCACGATGGACGCCTTCCGGTCCGCGTCGATCTGCTCCACCGCCTCGAAAATGCGGTCGGAACCCGACGCGTGATCGCTTCGCGTCATAACCGCGTGGCCGCCCGCTGCCGTGACAGTCGCGGCGATCTCGCTCGAATCGGTCGCCACCGCAACCGGCCCGACCGCCGCGGCCTGCGCCACGCGCATCACGCGCACGATCATCGGCTCGCCGCCGATATCGGCGAGCGGCTTGCCCGGCAGGCGGACTGACGCCATGCGGGCCGGGATCAGGATCAGGACGCTGGAATCCATAGGAGAAATGGCCGGATGGGCAGCTGCCTTTGCGGGGCAATTTGTCTGAATGCAAGCTGTCTACACGGGTTGCCAGCCCGGCGGCAAACGGGCTATGCATCCGCCCTGACGGGCACTGTTCCAAGCCCGATTCCGCCGCCAAAATCCTGCCTTCGGGACCCGAGCCGCAAATGGACTCCTTCGAACTCAACAAGATCCTCGGCGCTTTGCTGTTCAGCTGCCTGTGTCTCCTGTCCCTCAATATCGCGGCCGGGGCGGTGTTCGCGCCGCACAAGCCGGCCAAGCCCGGTTTCGAGGTCGCCGAGCAGGAAGCGGCCACGAAGGGCGGCGGTGCCGCCCAGCCGGCCGCTCCGGATGAGCCGATCGAGAAGCTGCTGGCGAGCGCCGCCGTCGACAAGGGCGAGGCCTCGGCCAAGAAGTGCGCCGCCTGTCACACCTTCGGCAAGGGCGAGCCCAATCGCGTCGGTCCGAACCTCTACGGCGTGGTCGGACGCGAGCGCGGCTCGCATGCCGGGTTCAACTACTCCGCCGGCATGAAGGCCAAGCCCGGCAAATGGACGATCGAGGACCTGAACGCGTTCCTGCACAATCCGAAGGGCTTCGTTCCCGGCACTTCGATGGGCTTTGCGGGCCTCCCGCGCGGCAGCGAGCGGGCCGACGTCATCGCCTATCTGAATTCCAAGTCCGACAGCCCGGCGCCGCTGCCCAAGGCTGCGGAAGCGCCGGCCGGCCAGAAGCAGTAAGCGTCCCCCGCGCCGTCCGGATTTTCGGCGCGCTGCCCGTGCGACGATTCGCGCCTGTGGTGTGGCGGCAAATAACGACACCGTGAGATGTCTATTGAGAGTCCAGAAAACTGACATAATTCACGCGAATTGAGTGCGGGTAGGTGGGGACGATCGTTATCAGGAGCTGATCCGTGAAGCTTTCCCGCCGGACCCTTTTGCGCAGCGGTGCCGCCGCGCTCGCGACCCCGGTCGCTGCCGCGCTTCCGCAATTCGCGCCGCCGGCGCTCGCCGATGACAAGCAGTGGCGCCATGGCCTCTCGCTGTTCGGCGACCTGAAATACCCGGCCGGCTTCAAGCATTTCGAGTACGTCAATCCGGCTGCGCCGAAGGCCGGCGTGGTGCGCTTCGGCGTGCCCGGGACGTTCGATAATTTCAATGTCGTGGTCCGCGGCGTGAAGGGCAACATCGCGGCCGGCGTCGACGCGATCTACCAGCGGCTGATCACGCCGGCGCTCGACGAAGTGTCGGGCGAATACGGCCTGCTCGCCGAGGCGGTCAGCTATCCGGCGGATTTCTCCCGGGTCACCTACCGGCTGCGTGCGAATGCGAAGTGGCACGACGGCAAGCCGATCACGACCGACGACGTCATCTTCTCGTTCGAAGCGTACAAGAAATACCATCCGCAGTATTCCGCCTACTATCAGCATGTCACCAAGGCCGAGACGACCGGCGAGCGCGAGGTGACCTTCACGTTCGACCAGCCGGGCAATCGCGAGCTGCCGCAGATCGTCGGACAATTCGCCGTGCTGCCGAAGCACTGGTGGGAGGGCACCGACGCCTCCGGCAAGAAGCGCGACATTTCGCAGACCACGCTGGAGGTGCCGCTCGGCAGCGGCCCCTATCGGATCAAGGACTTTGCCGCGGGCCGCACGGTCGTGCTCGAGTGGGTGAAGGACCATTGGGCCAGGGATCTCAACGTCTCCATCGGGCGCGATAACTTCCAGGAGATCCGCTACGAGTACTTCCGCGACACGACCGTGGCGCGCGAGGCCTTCAAGGGCGACACGCTCGATTTCCGCAGCGAGAACTCGGCCAAGGACTGGGCGACCGCCTACGACTTTCCCGCGGTGAAGGAGAACCGCGTCCTGCTGGAGGAATTCGAGATCCGCTCGCAGGGCGTGATGCAGGCGTTCGCCTTCAATATCCGGCGCGACAAGTTCAAGGACCCGCGGGTGCGGCTCGCGATGAACTACGCGTTCGACTTCGAGGAGATGAACAAGCAGATCTTCTTCGGCCAGTACAAGCGCATCGCAAGCTACTTCGAGGGGCTGGAGCTCGCCGCGCGCGGCCTGCCCGAAGGCAAGGAGCTCGCGATCCTGGAAGCGGTGCGCGACAAGGTGCCGGCCGAGGTGTTCACCAAACCCTACACCAACCCGGTCGGCGGCACGCCGGAGAACGTGCGCGCGAACGTGCGCGAGGCGCTGCGGCTGCTGAAAGAGGCCGGCTGGGAGGTGCGCAACCAGAAGCTCACCAACGTCAAGAGCGGCGAAGTCTTCTCGATCGAATTTCTCGTTTCGGCGAGCGATCCGAACGGCGAGCGTTTCGTGTCGTTCTATCGTCCTTCGCTCGAACGGATCGGCATGACGATTTCCATCCGCTCGGTCGACAACACGCAGTTCATCAATCGCGAGCGCAACCGCGACTTCGACATGATGACGAATTCGTGGGGCGAGTCGCTCTCGCCGGGCAACGAGCAGCGCGGCAACTGGGGCTCGCAGGCCGCGGATCAGCCGGGGTCGGAAAACCTTGTCGGCATCAAGAACGAGGCGGTCGACGCGCTGATCGAGCGGGTGATCTTCGCCAAGGACCGCGATGAGCTGGTCGCTGCCACCAAGGCGCTCGACCGCGTCCTGCTGTGGAACCACTACGTCGTGCCGCAATGGACCTACGGCAAGCAGCGCACCGCGCGCTGGGACCGCTTCGCCCGCCCCGAAATCCTGCCGCGCTATGCGGCGTCCGGCTTCCCGACGGTGTGGTGGTGGGACGCAGCGCGCGCCGCCAAGACCGGTTCGCGCTCGTGAGGCTCACCCGCCGCGAGGCGTTGATCATCGGAGCCGGAACGCTCGCGGCCGGCTTTCCGGCGGCGGCGCAGCCCGCCGCGGACGAGAAAGAGACCCACGGCATTTCGTCGTTCGGCGACCTGAAGTATCCAGCCGACTTCCGCCAGCTCGACTACGTCAACGTCGACGCGCCGAAGGGCGGGCTGTTCTCGCAGATCGGTCCGTCGCGCCAGTACAATCAGAACTTCCTCACCTTCAACTCGCTGAACACCTACATCCTGCGCGGAGACGGCGCGCAGGGGATGCAGCTCACCTTCGCGGCGCTGATGCAGGGAGCGGGCGACGAGCCGGACAGCATGTACGGGCTCGCGGCGCGCGCGGTGCGCATTTCGGGCGACGGCCTCACCTATCGCTATCTGCTGCGCCCCGAGGCGCGCTTCCACGACGGCACCAAGCTGACCGCGCACGACGTCGCCTTCTCGCTCAATCTGTTGAAGGAGAAGGGGCATCCGATCATCACCCAGCTGACGCGCGACTTTGCCGGTGCGCAGGCGGAGGACGATGCGACGGTGGTGCTGAAGTTCGCGCCGAAGCGCGCGCGCGACGTGCCGCTGTTCGTCGCCGGCCTGCCGATCTTCTCGAAGGCCTACTACAGCACGAAGAATTTCGAGGAGACGACGCTCGATCCTCCGCTCGGCTCCGGCCCCTACAAGGTCGGGCGCTTCGAGCCGGGACGCTTCATCGAGTACGACCGCGTGAAGGACTGGTGGGGCGCCGACCTGCCGATCCAGCGCGGGCAGAACAACTTCGACACGGTGCGTTTCGAGTTCTTCCGCGACCGCGACGTCGCGTTCGAGGCGTTCACGGCGAAAGGCTATCTGTGCCGCGAGGAATTCACCGCGCGCATCTGGGCCACCCGCTACGACTTCCCGGCGCTCAAGGACGGCCGCGTCAAGCAGGCGATCCTGCCCGACGAGACGCCGTCCGGCGGGCAGGGCTGGTTCATGAATCTGCGGCGCGACAAGTTCAAGGACCCCAGGCTGCGCGAAGCGCTGATCAACGCGTTCGATTTCGAGTGGACCAACCAGAACATCATGTACGGCGCCTACAAGCGCACGTTCTCGGTGTTCCAGAACTCCAACCTGACCGCCGAGGGCAAGCCAGGTGCCGAGGAGCTCGCGCTGCTCGAGCCGTTCCGCGGCAAGGTGCCGGACGACGTATTCGGCGAGCCGTTCATGCCGCCGGTCTCCGACGGTTCGGGGCAGGACCGCGCGCTGCTGCGCAAGGCGTCGCAACTGCTGCAGCAGGCCGGCTACCCGGTGAAGGACGGCAAGCGCGTGGACCCCAAGGGCGAGCGCGTCACGTTCGAGTTCCTGATCGACGAGCCGTCGTTCCAGCCGCACCATCAGCCGTTCATCAAGAACCTCGCCGTGCTCGGCATCGACGCGACCTTGCGCATCGTCGATCCGGTGCAGTACCGCAAACGCGTCGACGATTTCGACTTCGACGTCACGGTGCAGCGCTTCGGCTTCTCCACCGCGCCCGGCGACTCGCTGCGCTCCTACTTCTCCTCGCAGGCCGCCGCCATCAAGGGCTCGCAGAATCTCGGCGGCATCGCCGATCCGGCGGTCGATGCGCTGATCGAGAAGATCATCGCGGCCGCCACACGCGCCGAGCTCACCACCGCCTGCCGCGCGCTCGACCGCGTGATCCGCGCCGGGCGCTACTGGATTCCGCACTGGTATCTCGCCGCCCACCGCATGGCCTATTGGGACGTGTTCGGGTTCCCGGCGAAAAAGCCGGGCTTTTCGCGCGGGGTTCCCGAGACCTGGTGGCACGATCAAGAGAAGGCGGCAAAGCTCGAACGGGGGCGCTGATTTCGCATTGATGTCCCCGTGAGGTAAGCTGAAGACGATGACCGCCTATATCATCCGCCGCATCCTGTTCATGGTGCCGACTTTGCTCGGCATCATGCTGGTGTCGTTCGTCGTGGTGCAGTTCGCGCCGGGCGGCCCGGTCGAACGCGTGATCGCGCAATTGCAGGGTTCCGATACCGGCGCGACCTCGCGCATCTCCGGCTCGTCCGGCGGCGATTTCGGCTCGCGCGGCGCGCCGCAGAGCAGCGCGGCGGGCGAGATGAACTCGAAGTACCGCGGCGCCCAGGGACTCGATCCGCAGTTCATCAAGTCGCTGGAGAAGCAGTTCGGCTTCGACAAGCCGGCCTATGAGCGCTTCGGCCTGATGCTGTGGAATTTCGCCACCTTCGATTTCGGCAAGAGCTACTTCCGTGACGTCAGCGTGCTGCAGCTGATCAAGGAGAAGCTGCCGGTCTCGATGTCGCTCGGCATCTGGATGACCCTGCTCACCTACCTGATCTCGATTCCGCTCGGCATCCGCAAGGCGGTGAATGACGGCTCGTCGTTCGACACCTGGACCTCGAGCGTCATCATCATCGGCTATGCGATCCCCGGCTTCCTGTTCGCGATCCTGCTGATCATCCTGTTCGCCGGCGGCTCGTTCTGGGATTTCTTCCCGTTGCGCGGGCTGACTTCGGACAATTTCGCCGCGCTGCCGTGGTACGGCAAGGTGGCCGACTATCTGTGGCATCTCACGCTGCCGCTGACCGCGATGTCGCTTGCGGCCTTCGCCACCATGTCGCTGCTGACCAAGAACTCGTTCCTCGACGAGATCCGCAAGCAATACGTGCTCACCGCGCGCGCCAAGGGTTGCGGCTCGCGGCAGGTGCTGTACGGGCACATCTTCCGCAACGCGATGCTGATCATCATCGCGGGATTTCCCGGCGCGTTCGTGCACGCCTTCTTCACCGGCTCGCTGCTGATCGAAACGATCTTCTCGCTCGACGGGCTCGGCCTGCTCGGTTTCGAGAGCATCCTCAATCGCGATTATCCGGTGGTGTTCGCGACGCTCTACATCTTTTCGCTGGTCGGGCTGGCGGTGAATCTCATTGCCGACCTCACCTACACCTGGGTCGATCCGCGCATCGATTTCGAGACGCGGGAGGTCTGAGGTGGACGCCCGCACACCGAATACTCCCGACACGACCGCTGTCGGCGTGATGGGCCTCGACGTGCCGCCGGAACGCCATGCGCTGGCGATGTCGCCGATCAACAAGCGCCGCTGGCGGAACTTCAAGGCGAACCGGCGCGGCTACGTGTCGCTCTGGATCTTCCTGGTGCTGTTCGTCGTCACGCTGTTCGCCGAGTTCCTGGCGAACGACAAGCCGTTCCTGATCCGCCTCGAGGGCAAGACCTTCGTGCCGGTGCTGTTCAACTATCCGGAGACGGCGTTCGGCGGCGAGTTCGAGACCGCGGCCGACTATCGCGATCCCTATCTGCGCAAGCTGATCGCCGAAAAGGGCGGGTCGATCTGGTGGCCGCCGATCCGCTTCTCCTATTCGACGCACAATCTCAACCTGCCGACGCCCGCGCCGTCGCCGCCGACCTGGATGCTGACCGAAGCGCAATGCAAGGCCGCGGCCGAGAAGATCGGCGGAAAGGGCTGCGCCGATCTCGAGCCCAACTGGCTCGGCACCGACGATCAGGGCCGCGACGTGGTGGCGCGGCTGATCTACGGCTTCCGCATCTCGGTGCTGTTCGGGCTCGCGCTCACGATCATTTCCTCGATCATCGGCGTCGCGGCCGGCGCGGTGCAGGGCTATTTCGGCGGCTGGACCGATCTCTTGTTCCAGCGCCTGATCGAGATCTGGACCTC
>DATEKY010000799.1:0-2820 GCA_035277225.1 Xanthobacteraceae bacterium | reverse complement strand
ACGCGCTTGCGGCTGTCGCGATGCAGCTTGCGGGTCTTCTTCACGCCCTCCAGCTCGCGCTCGATCTTGGCGAGCCGCTCGTCGATCTGGCGCCGGTCGGACTCGATCTGCGTCTCGCCCGGCCCGCCGAGGAAGCCGAAGCCGCCGCGCTGGCGTTCGAGATGCGTCCACGAGCGCACCAGCCGGCCCTTCTGGTAGGTCAGGTGCGCGTGCTCGACCTGCAGCGTGCCTTCGCGCGTGCGCGCGCGGCGGCCGAATATTTCCAGGATCAGCCCGGTGCGATCGAGCACCTTCGCGCCGAACGCCTTTTCCAGATTGCGCTGCTGCACCGGCGACAGCGCGCAGTCCATCACCACGATGCCGATCTCGCGCGCCTTGATGACGCCGGCCAGCTCGTCGACCTTGCCCTTGCCGAGATAGGTCGCGGGACGGATCTCGCCGAGCGGCGCGATCCCCTGCTCCACGACTTCCAGGTCGATCGCGCCCGCAAGCCCGACGGCCTCTTCCAGCCGCGCTTCGGGCGAGCGTTCGCCGTCGGCGGCACGCGCCGACATGCCGCGCGACGGCCGGCGGCGCAGATAGGGCCCCACCACCATCGCGCGACCGGTCGAAGCGCCCTCGTCGGGCGGGCTCAACCGGCCAAAAATGACGTCGCGACGGCGTTGCTCCAAATCAGGCCTTCTCAGCCGGCGCTTCCTCAGCGCCTTCGAACAGTTGGATCGGATGCCCCGGCATGATGGTCGATATTGCGTGCTTGTAGACGAGCTGGGAGTGCCCATCCCGCCGCAGCAGCACGCAGAAATTATCGAACCAGGTCACGACCCCCTGCAGCTTCACGCCGTTCACCAGGAAGATCGTGAGCGGCGTCTTACTCTTGCGTACGTGATTGAGGAAGGTGTCTTGCAGATTTTGTGCGCGTTCGGCTGCCATTGCCGTTGTTCCGTTTTTATGCGCGACCCCTCGCCGCGCTTGTTGTTTTCGTCTTGCTTCGCACGCGACGGGTCTTCCGCCCGCACGCGGACGTGGCAGCGCCATTAGATGTCACGCAAGGGGAGCGCGCAAGCCAAACTTGCGCACCATTCCTCGGTTTCGTCAGGCGATCTCGGCGTGGGCGTGATAATCGCGCCGCAGCGCCGTGGCGATCAGGCCGGGCGCGCCGTTGCCGACCGGCTTGCCGTCGATCCGCACGACCGGTGTCACAAACTGGGTCGCCGAGGTGATGAAGGCCTCGCGCGCCGCATAGGCCTCGTCCATCGTGAACGGGCGCTCCTCCAGCTTCAGCCCATGCTCGGCGATGACCTCGAGCACCACCGTGCGGGTGATGCCGCGCAGGATGCCGAAGTCGGCCGCACGCGTCACGACCGCGCCATCGCGGGTCACGATCCAGGCATTGGTGGAGGAGCCCTCGGTGACGAAGCCCTTGGCGTCGACGAACCAGGCTTCCTTGGCGCCCGCCTCGCGCGCCGCCTGCTTGGCCAGCACATTGGGCAGCAAGCCGACCGACTTGATGTCGACGCGTTCCCAGCGGTTGTCCGGCACCGAGATCACCGGGATGCCCTCCTGGGCGCCCGCCTCGATCTTGTCGATATCGAGGTTCTTCGCCGTGACGACGATGCTCGGCAGCGTGCCGGGTGCCGGAAACGCATGGTCGCGCCGCGCCACGCCGCGCGTGATCTGCAGATAGACCAGCCCATTGTTCACCCGGTTGCGCGCCACCGTCTCGCGCAGCACCACGCCGAGCACGTTGCGCGGCATCGGCATGGCGATGCGCAGCTCGCTGAGCGAACGCTCGAGCCGGTCCATGTGGCGGCGCTCGTCGACCAGCTTCCCGCCGCGCACCTCGCACACCTCGTAGACGCCGTCGGCGAACTGGTAGCCGCGGTCCTCGACATGGACCTGCGCGGCGCGGTGCGGCACGTAGCGGCCGTTCACATAGGCGATGCGTGACAAGGAGAGCCCCCGTTTTTCCTGCGCGTGATCTTGTCCGAAAAGCTATCCTACACCGAGCGCCTTGAGCTTGCGGTGCAGCGCCGAGCGCTCCATGCCGACGAATTCGGCGGTGCGCGAGATGTTGCCGCCGAACCGGTTGATCTGGGCGCGCAGGTACTCGCGCTCGAACAGTTCGCGCGCGTCACGCAGCGGCAAGCCCATCAGGTGCTCGCCGCCATTGCCGTTCGGCAGGTTCGGCACCATGGCGCCGACGTCCTGCGGCAGCATCGAAGCGCTGATCACCGCGTCGGCATCGCCGCCGGCGAGGATCATCAGCCGCTCGACGTTGTTGCGCAGCTGGCGCACGTTGCCCGGCCAGTCGTGCGATTGCAGCACCGCCATCGCGTCCTCGCCGATCTGGCGCTTCGGCAGGCCGGTCGACTGCGAAATCTGGTCCATGAAATAGTCGACCAGCACCGGGACGTCCTCGCGCCGCTCGGCGAGTGGCGGCACGCGGATCGGGACCACCGACAGGCGATGGAACAGGTCTTCGCGGAAATTCCCCGCCGCGATCTCGGCTTCGAGGTTGCGCGTGGTCGAGGAGATGATGCGGACGTCGACGTCGATCTTGTTGGTGCCGTCGACGCGCTGGAAGGTCTGGTCGACCAAGACGCGCAGGATCTTGTTCTGCGTCTCGCGCGGCATGTCGCCGATCTCGTCGATGAACAGCGTGCCGTGATGCGCCTCCTCGAGCGCGCCCACCTTGCGCTCGCGCGTGCCGTTCGTGGCCTCGACGCCGAACAGCTCGGACTCCATCCGCTCCGGCGTGATCGCCGCCGCGTTGATCACTACGAACGGTCCGTCGCGCCGCGCCGAATGGCCGTGGATGGT
>DATEKY010000798.1:0-3158 GCA_035277225.1 Xanthobacteraceae bacterium | reverse complement strand
CCTCGCCAATATCGCCAAGCGGGTCGACGTCGTGCACCGGCGCGACAAATTCCGCGCCGAGAAGATCATGCAGGACAAGCTGATGAAGCGCGTCTCCGAGGGCAAGATCGGCCTTGAGCGGTGGTCTCCAGATGGCGTTCTTTCGAGGGCGCGAACGCCGCCGCCAGCTCGACGACGTCACGCAGCGCCTTGTCGTCGTTCACTTCGATCGCGCGATGCGCATGGACGAAGAACACCGCGTCGCAGAAGCCGCCGCCCTCGCCGATCACCACCGCGAGCCAGCGCTTCAACGTCTCGGCATCCTTGATGTCGCCGCTCTCCACCGCCCACTCGATGCCGCCCGAATAGGAGAATGCGCCGACCGGATAGGCCGGCGAAAGCCACGCCATCAGGCGGTAGAGCGCGGGTGAGCCGCTGGCACCGCTGCGCTCCCTCTCCGCGCTTGCGGGGAGAGGGTTGGGGTGAGGGGCACCTTCGACTAGCTGAGCGCGCGGAAAGTCCCCCTCACCCGCCACACCTTCGCTACGCTCAGGCGTGTCGACCTCTCCCCGCAGGCGGGGAGAGGTGACCGAGCGCGCCGCGCTATCAGTGTCCTTCTTACGCTTCATGATGCCCGTGCGGCGCTACAGGCTCGGGGTCGAACGACTCTGCAACCTCCGTCACGCTCGCACCGAGCCCTTTGAGCATCTCTTCCAGCACGTGGTCGCGGCGGATGCGGAAGCTGTTACCTGTGAACTGGATGTCGGTATGGCGATTGCCGATGTGCCAGGCGAGCCGCACCAGATCGGCCGGAGTCTTCGCGCGGACTTCGATCAACGGCTCGGCCCGCCCCGCGACCTGCACCACCGAGCCGTCTTCCAGCGCGAGCCCGTCGCCGTCACGCAGGGTCACCGGCTTCTCGAAATCGAGCAGCATCCGGGTTCCATTCTCAGCCGTGAGCACGATGCGCCGCCGCTGGCGGTCGTCGGCGTCGAGCACCACGCGGGCGCTCGCCGTGAAGGTGCCCGATTGCTTGATCGAGACAACGCGCTGCATCATAGTGCCGCGGCTCCCCAAAACCCGATCCCTTCATCGCAGAGACCGCATGCCACGTCTATCGTCGCTCGTTGACCGGTTGCGGACCTCGCCGCTGCTCCTGCGGCTGCACGGCCCGCGCCGCGTGACGCCGTGGACCGCCGGCACCGCCGACCGCTCGATGGGGGAGCTTGCGCTGCTGCAGGGGCTGACCGAGCGCTGGCAGCGCTATCAGGCCGCCGAGATCGACCGGATGGTCGCTCCGGTCGACGACATGAAGGCCGGCGCGTCCGCCGAGGAGGAGCGCAAATACTTCGAGGTGGGCCGTTCGGCGATCGAGCTGATCACCGACGCCATGATGCTGGCGCGCCGGACCGAGTTCGCGCGCATCCTCGACTTTCCCTGCGGCGGGGGCCGGGTCACGCGGCATCTGGTCAAGTTCTTCCCCGACAGCGAAATCTCGGCCAGCGACATCGAGCGCGAGAAGCAGGCCTTCGTCGTTTCGCGCTACGGTGCCAGGCCGGTCGACTGTCCGCCGAATTTCACCGCGCCGCTGCCGGCGCAATATGACCTGATCTTCGTCGGCTCGCTGTTCACTCATCTCGACGCGCGGCTGTTCGAGCGCGCGCTCGATTTCTTCCTCGACGGGCTTAGCCCCCACGGCATCCTGGTGATGACCCTGCACGGCCGCTATACCGCGACCGCGGTGTCCGCCGGACGCACGCATCCGCGCGACATCGTGCTGCGTACCGTCGATAAATTCCGCCGCGCGGGCTTTTCCTACGTCGAGCAGGAGCGCACCCGTTACGGCGTGAGCTACGGCGCCTCGTTCAGCGCGCCTTCGTGGGTGACGGCGCTGATCGAGGCGCGCACCCACGCGAGCCTGCTCGCCTACAAGGAGCGCGCCTGGGACAATCATCAGGACGCGCTGATGGTGCAGAAGCTGCCGTAGTTCACCGACCCTCATGCTGAGGAGCGTTGCGCAGCAACGCGTCTCGAAGCATGGCCCGAGGCGACGGCAGTGCACTTGGCCATCCTTCGAGACGCATCGCTACGCGATGCTCCTCAGGATGAGGCCGAAGATTCAATACAAAAAATACCGCTGCGCCATCGGCAGCACCTCGGCCGGCTCGCAGGTGAGCAGTTCGCCGTCGGCGCGCACCTCGTAGGTCTCGGGATCGACCTCGAGGTTCGGCGTCGCGTCGTTGTGCACCATGCTCTTCTTGTTGATCTTGCGCGTGTTGGTGACCGCGACCAGTTCCTTCTGGATGCCGAGCTTCTTGCCGAGATTGCCGCGCACCGCCGCCTTCGAGGTGAACACCACCGACGACGCGGTGAGCGCGCGCCCGAACGCGCCGAACATCGGGCGGTAATGCACCGGCTGCGGCGTCGGGATCGAGGCGTTCGGGTCGCCCATCTGCGCCGCCACGATCGTGCCGCCCTTGATGATGCAGTCCGGCTTCACGCCGAAGAACGCCGGCGTCCACAGCACGAGGTCGGCCATCTTGCCCTTCTCGACCGAGCCGATCAGCTTGGACATGCCGTGCGCGATCGCCGGATTGATGGTGTACTTGGCGACGTAGCGGCGGGCGCGGACATTGTCGTTGTCGCCCTTCTCTTCCTTCATGCGTCCGCGCTGCTTCTTCATCTTGTCGGCGGTCTGCCAGGTGCGGATGATCACCTCGCCGAGCCGGCCCATTGCTTGCGAATCCGACGACATCATCGAGAGCGCGCCGATGTCGTGCAGGATGTCCTCCGCCGCGATGGTTTCTTTCCTGATGCGGCTCTCGGCGAATGCCAGATCCTCGGCGATCGACGGATCGAGATGGTGACACACCATCAGCATGTCGAGGTGCTCGTCGAGCGTGTTGCGGGTGAACGGCCGCGTCGGATTGGTCGAGGACGGCAGCACGTTCTTCAGTCCCGCCACCTTGATGATGTCGGGCGCGTGCCCGCCGCCCGCGCCCTCGGTGTGGAACGCGTGGATGGTGCGGCCCTTGAACGCCGCGACAGTATCCTCCACGAACCCGCTCTCGTTCAGCGTGTCGGTGTGGATCATCACCTGGACGTCGAAATCGTCGGCGACCGAGAGGCAGTTGTCGATCGCGGCCGGCGTCGTACTCCAGACCTCGTGCAGCTTCATT
>DATEKY010000797.1:0-4691 GCA_035277225.1 Xanthobacteraceae bacterium | reverse complement strand
CGCTGAACAGCTTCGAGGCGCTGCGCAAGCCGCACCTGATCGCGCTCGATCTCGACGCCGCCGCAATCATCCCCGCGGCGGAGGCCGCTGGCACGCCGCCCGCGGCCGAGACGCCTGCGCCGGCAGCTCCCGTCGCGGCTGCAACGCCGCCGAAGCAGGATCGGCTCACCAAGCCCGCCCAGATGGAGCTCGCCTCGGCGCAATCGCGTCCGGTCACGCTCGCCGATCTCGCGCCGGTCAAGCCGGCCCAGGCGGAAGTGGCCGCGATCGCCGCGCCGGTGAGCGTGTCCGAAGCGCCTGCGCCCGCGCCGCAGCCCAATCAGTTCCCGGTCCATGGGTTGGTGCTGGCGCTGTGCGGTGCCCTTGGCGCAGCGTCGGCGTTGCGATTTATTGTCGGAGCATGAGGCTCCGCGCCGTCCCTCTCATCATGCTGGCTATCGCGGCGACGCTCTCGACCGCCGACGCCGCGCGGCGCTTCAAGAAACAGGAAGATGCGGCACCCGCGCCGACGCCGGCCGACAAGCGCGACCGCGTCGTGACCGCGCCGGGTACGCCGTTCAACGGCCGCGCGTTCTGGCAGGCGGCGGCGCAATGCGGCGGCATCTATTTCCGCCTCAATACGCTCTATTCCGACGCCGCCATCAGCGCCAAGGTGATCAAGCCGGATCCCGCTGCCTTCACCAGGCTCTCCAAGGACGCGGACGGCGCAAGCGTCAACGCGACGGCGTTCTTCGATGTGTCGGAGCGATTTCTGGTCGCGGACCGCAAGGTCACGCGCGAGGACGCGGTTATGACCTATGACAATGTCGCATACAGCGCCGGAGACCGGTTCAAGTCGGTCGAGGCCGCGCTGCAGGCGGCCAAGCCGTGTCCCGAGCTTTACAAGGTGTGCCGCGGCGCCTTCCCGCAGGTGTGCAACGACACCTCAGCTCTGGTGAACTAGGCTTTCCGCTCGGCGTCCCAGACCGGCCCGTCGGGTGTCATTTCCACCACGCGGTTGCGGCCTTCGCGCTTGGCGACCTTCAATCCGTGACCGGCGCGGCGCAGCAGGAAATCCGGCGTGTCGCCCTTGATCGCGTCGGCGACGCCGAGCGAGACCGTGATGCGCCCGGCGCCGTTCGGGTGCGGGATCAGTTCATGCATCATCAGCATCTGGCGGAAACGGTCCGCGCAGGCGGCGGCCTCGTTCGCGCGCATGCCCGGCAGGATCGCGGCGAACTGGTCGCTCTCGAAACGCGCCGCCACGTCGTCGTTGCGCAGATGCGCCTTGAACATCATGCCGATCGCACGCAGCACCCGGTCGCCGACGAGATTGCCGAAGTTCTCGTTGAACGCCGCGAAGTAATCCAGATCGCACAGCAGCACCGCCATCGGCTGGCGCGTCTCGGCGGCTTCGGCGAGCGCCTTCGCCAGCATGGCGTCGAACGCGGCGCGGCCGGGGAGCGCGGTCACCGGATCGGCCGCGCAGTCGGCACGCACCGCGGCGAGCTGTTGCTGCAGCGCGCCGATCTCGCGCGCGACCGTATCGACGCGCGCTTCGAGCAGCGCGAAGCGCGCCTGGCTTTCCCGGTTCGACTGGCCGAGCCGGTCGATGGCGCCGAGCACATCGTGCAGCGTCAGCGCGGTCGCAACAGCAAGCTCGCTGGCTCCCGCCGCGAAGGTCTCGCGCTGCGCCTGCGCGGTGCCGATCGCGCTCTCGAGCGTCGCGGCAAGCTCGGCCAGCCGCGCGCCGATGCGCGCCGCGACCGCGTCCGGCTCTTCGGCCATGCGCCAGGGCGACAGGTAGATGTCATGCAGGCGGTCGATGTCGGGGCCGGTCAGGGCGCCGTTGCGGTTTCGGATGTCATTGGCCGCGGTATTGAGCGCGGCGTTGCGTCCGTTTTTGTAGGCGAACCAGAATTCGAACTGGCGCGGCTCGAACGGAAGACGCGCGGCGCGCATCTCCGCGGCGATGGCGTCGCCGAGATAGACGCCATGATCGGCGGCGGACTGCGTGCGAGCAGACGACATTCTGTCGATTCAGCTGTCGCGCACGGATGGCGGCAGCGCTCCATGGCGATGGTTATCGCCCATCATGATTGCGCCTTCTCAACAACGGGTTAACCGAACGCGACGGTGCGTCAAATGTGCCCATTTCATGGGCGGAAAGGTGAGCGGTTCCGGGAACAATGGGCCCATCAGCCCGTTACGGCTGCATCCAAGGACAACTGGAGAGAACCATGCGAAAACTGATTCTCGTCGCCGCAGCCTGCCTGATCGCAGCGCCCGTGGCAGCCGGTGAACTGCGCGGCGCACAGTCGACCGAGTTCTCCTCGCAGGGCGTCTATATCGACGGTCCGGGCGTGGGCGTGCGGGTCGGTCGCGACCGCCATCGGGATGGCTGGCGGCACCGCCACTGGCGCGACCGCGACGTCCGCGGGCCGGGCTGCCGGACCGTAACGGTGCGCGAGACGCTGCCGGACGGAACGCGGGTCTCGCGGACCCGCTCGCGCTGCTGACGTCTCACAAGAGCGAGTACGAACCTGGCCCCCGTTTACGGGGGCCATTTTTTTATGCCCGCAGACCCTGCTACAAGTTGCGCGTTGAAGCGCCGGGGGCGGCCGTCTATCAACGCACCACAAGAAAGACGGAGAGGAAGCCCATGACGTTGCTGCGCATTATCGCCCTCGCGCTGCTGTCGCTTGGATCGTTTGGTTCGGCTCAGGCGCAGGACTATCCGGCGCGGCAGGTACGCATGATCGTCCCGTTCGGCGCGGGCGGCCCGGCCGACGTCTACGCACGCATCATTGCGCAGCATCTCTCCGAGCAGCTCAAGCAGACCTTCATCGTGGAGAACCGGCCCGGCGCCGGCTCGATCATCGGCAGCGACGCGGTCGCGAAGTCGCCGCCCGACGGCTACACGCTGCTGGTGATGTCGAACACGCACACCACCAACGAGTCGCTGGTCGCCAACAAGCCGTTCCAGCTGATGCGCGACTTCGTGCCGGTCGCACCGCTGAACTACTCGGACCTCATTATGGTCGTGCACCCGTCGGTCGCCGCCAAGGACCTGAAGGAGTTCATCGCGCTCGCCAAGAAGGACCCGGGCAAGCTCAACTATGCGTCGTCGGGCGTCGGCACGCCGTATCACATGGCGGGCGAGCTGTTTAAGTCGATGAGCGAAACCGACATCGTGCATGTGCCGCACAAGGCCTCGGGCGAAGCGCGCAACGCGGTGCTCGGCGGACACGTGCAGATGATGTTCGACGCGATCACCACGATGGCGTCGAATGTCGCCGCCGGACAGGTAAAGGCGCTCGCCACCACCGGGACCAAGCGCTCCGAGCTGACCCCCAACGTGCCGACGGTGGCCGAGGCAGGCGTCCCCGGCTACGAAGCGACGATCTGGCTCGGCGTGATGGCGCCCGCGGGCACGCCGCAGCCGATCGTGGACAAGCTCAACGCCGAGATCGCCAAGGTCATCAACCGGCCGGACGTGAAGGATGCCTGGGCGAAGCAGGGCGCGGTGCCGATGGTCATGTCGCCGGCCGAATTCGACAAATATCTGCGCGCCGACATCGAGAAATGGGCCAAGGTGGTGCAGAAGTCCGGCATCAAGGCGAACTAGGCGCGCTTAATCCAAGTTAAGACGGTACGGCGGTGTGACCGGCTTGTCGCGTCGCCGCTCAAAATGGACCGCCGCCCCGCCAAGTCCTTGGCGGGGCGTGATTTCGGCTGGCGAGCGCGGGCGCCGTGGGCCATACTGTAGCCGGATTGATGGGGCGGACTGTCGCGTATGAGTCTTGATTGGCTGCCTGGGCTTGACCCTGCGACCGCAACCTTCACCTTGCCGCTGTGGCTGGCAGGGGTCGCAGCGGCGCTGTTTTTGGTGCTCATCGTCATCGCGGTGATGCGCGCCGGCGTTACCGAGTTCGGCGGCATGGTCTTCCGCGTCGCCGTGATCCTGATCGCGGTGGTGTTCGGCTGGACCTACATCACCCGTACCGCCGACCGCGACCGGGCCGACGAGCGGCGCGCGCTCGACAGCCGCGCCACCGAGCTGATCGCAGGCGCAATCGCGCCCGGCTCCGCCATCGCATGCCTCGAGGCGGCCAATGCCGAGACCGTGGAAGGAAGCTGCGAGCGCGCCGTGTTCGCAGGTCCCGAAACGGTGGCGGCGGCGACCGCCTATATCGGAGCACGGCTCTCGCTGCTCGCCGATGCGCACGAATTCCAGGCACGGCGCGATCAGGCCTACGAGACCCAGCTCGGCAGCCTGCGCCGCACGATCGCGGCGGACCGCTACGGGCTTGCGTCTCAGGTGCTGGCCGCCCGCGACGGCTGCACGGCGGACGCCTGCGAGGCGTTCGGCTTCGTCTACGACGACAAGAAGCTGCGCGCGAACATGAGGGATCGGCTGTTCGATATCACGCTCGCGCGCTACGCCGCGAACTGGCCGACCCGCACGCGGCCTCTCGCCTCGGGCAATCCGAGCGCGCCGGTCACCTCGAGCAGTTCGGGCACTCCGATCACACCGCCCGGACCGAACGTGCAGTTCCCGTCGTCGCAGTCGATCCCGCCGGTCAGCATCATGACGGCCGAGCCGCCTGCGCCGAGCCCGCCGCCGCAGTCGCAGGCGGGAGCGTCCGACGCGCCGCCGCCGACCAATACGGCGCCGGCGTCCGCGACCAAGAAGAGCAGCCCGCCGCGTG
>DATEKY010000796.1:0-6059 GCA_035277225.1 Xanthobacteraceae bacterium | reverse complement strand
GCCGCCAAAACGGTTGATCTGCGCGCGCAGATACTCGCGCTCGAACAGCTCGCGCGCGTCGCGTAGCGGGAGGCCCATCAGGTGCTCGCCGCCATTGCCGTTCGGCAGGTTCGGCACCATGGCGCCGACGTCCTGCGGCAGCATCGAGGCATCGATCACGGCGTCGGCGTCGCCGCCGGCCAGGATCATCAGCCGCTCGACGTTGTTGCGGAGCTGGCGCACGTTGCCCGGCCAGTCGTGCGATTGCAGCACCGCCATCGCGTCCTCGCCGATCTGGCGCTTCGGCAGACCGGTCGACTGCGAAATCTGGTCCATGAAATAGTCGACCAGCACCGGGACGTCCTCGCGCCGCTCGGCGAGCGGCGGCACGCGGATCGGGACCACCGACAGGCGGTGAAACAGATCCTCGCGGAAATTCCCCGCCGCGATCTCGGCTTCGAGGTTGCGCGTGGTCGAGGAGATGATGCGCACGTCGACGTCGACCTTGTTGGTGCCGCCGACGCGCTGGAAGGTCTGGTCGACCAGGACGCGCAGGATCTTGTTCTGCGTCTCGCGCGGCATGTCGCCGATCTCGTCGATGAACAGCGTGCCGTGATGCGCCTCCTCGAGCGCGCCGACCTTGCGCTCACGCGTCCCGTTGGTGGCCTCGACGCCGAACAGCTCGGACTCCATCCGCTCCGGCGTGATCGCCGCCGCGTTGATCACCACGAACGGTCCGTCGCGCCGCGCCGAATGGCCGTGGATGGTGCGCGCGGTCAGCTCCTTGCCCGCCCCGGACGGGCCGACGATCAGGATGCGGCTGTTGGTCGGCGACACCTTCTCGATCACGTGACGCAGCTGGTTGATCGCCGACGACTTGCCGATCAGGCTGGTCGGCACCGGCGCAAGCTGCTTGAGCTCCTTCACCTCGCGCTTGAGCCGCGAGTTCTCCAGCGCGCGGTTTGCGACCAGCACCAGCCGGTCGGCCTTGAACGGCTTCTCGATGAAATCGTAGGCGCCGCGCTTGATCGCCGATACCGCGGTCTCGATGTTGCCGTGGCCGGAGATCATCACCACCGGCAGTTCCGGGTGCTCGCCCTTGATGCTGTCGAGCAGTTGCAGCCCGTCGAGCTTGCTGCCCTGCAGCCAGATGTCGAGGAACAGCAGGTTCGGTCGGCGCGACGCGATCGAGTTCAGCGCCGAGTCGCTGTCGCGCGCGGTGCGCGTCTCATAGCCCTCGTCCTGCAGGATGCCCGCGACCAGCTCGCGGATATCCGCCTCGTCGTCGATGATGAGAATGTCGGACGCCATCGTTATCGCTCGCTCGCCGGTTCGAGGACTTGCGTTCTTTCAGCGGCGTCGGCGGTGCCGACGGTCTCGGCAGCGAAGCGCAGCTGCATCCACGCGCCGCGGCCGCCGGACGCGACGTCGGGAGCGTCGAACAGGTTCATCTTTCCTCCGTGCTCTTCCAGGATGCGGCCGACGATGGCAAGCCCGAGGCCGGTCCCTTTTTCGCGCGTCGTTACGTAAGGCTCGAGCAGCCGGTTGCGGTTCTCCTTTGGCAGACCCGTACCGTTGTCGATCACGTCGATCACGATGTCATGACCGTCGCGCTTTACCGAGACGTAGATGCGGCCGCGTCCGAGTTCCGCCGGCGGAACGGCGGCGATCGCCTCGGTCGCGTTCTTGATGATGTTGGTGAGCGCCTGCGAGATCAGCCGGCGGTCGAACTTCGCCGGCATCTTCTCCTGCTCCGGATCGAACTCGATATCGATGTCCGGGTTGCCGACGCGCTGCAGGAACACGGCCTGCCGCACGGTATCGGCGACGTCCTCCGAGGTCATCACGGGCTTCGGCATGCGCGCGAAGCGCGAGAACTCGTCCACCATGCGCTTGATGTCGTCGACCTGGCGCACGATCGTGTCGGTGCACTGGTCGAACACGGCTTTGTCTTCGGTGATAATCTTGCCGTACTTGCGCTTGAGCCGTTCGGCGGAAAGCTGGATCGGGGTGAGCGGGTTCTTGATCTCGTGCGCGATGCGTCGCGCGATGTCGGCCCAGGCCGAGGTGCGCTGCGCGGTAACCAGATCGGTGATGTCGTCGAGCGTCACCACGTAGCCGCCATGCTCGTCGGCCGACTGCTCGGTCGTGACCCGCACCGACAGATTGCGCTCGCGCATGTCGCGGTTGATGGTGATCTGGCCCTGCACCAGCCGGTGCATGCCGGTGCGCGCCTCGGCGAACAGCGGCTCGAGCTCGGGCATCACCGCGGTGAGATCGCGCCCGTTCGCCTCGGCTTCGCTCTGTCCGATCAGCTTCTCGGCCGAGCGGTTGAGGATGCTGATCTTTCCTTCCGAGTCGGCGCCGATCACGCCGGCGCTCGCGCCGGCCAACACGGCTTCGGTGAAGCGGCGGCGGCTGTCGATCTGGTCGCGCGCGCGCATCAGGTCGTCGCGCTGCGTGCGCAGTTCCTGCGTCATCTTGTTGAAGCTCTCGCCGAGCTGCGAGAGGTCGCCCTCTCCGCGCCGCACCGGCACCTGCACATACAGATTGCCGGTCGAGACCAGGTTCGCGGCGCCGATCAGGCGGCGGATCGGCGCGACCAGCCGGTTGGCGAAATTCAAACCGATCCACACGGCGGAGAGCAGCACGATCAGCGAGATGACGGTGTACATCAGCGCGAACGCGACCTGCACGCCGACGCGCCGCTGCTCCAGGTTGGAAAACTCGGCGATCGACTCCTGGGTGACCTGCAACTGCTCGATCACGCGCGGATCGAGCGGGCGCGCCACGTAAAGATAGGCGTCGTCGTAGCCGCGCAGCTTGATCACGGCCGCGACCGTCTTCGCCTCGAGGAACACCCCGACCCGCGGCACCTCGTCGCCGACGCCGGACAGCGCGCCGGCGGCGGGCGGCGGCGCGATATCGCCGACGCCCTCGATGTCCGCCTTCTCGATCACGGTCAGGTCGTTGTGCACGATCAGGGTCAGCGGCAATGCGCGCAGCTTCGCCTGCGCGTCGAGCAATTGCTTGAACTGCTCGCGCTCGCCGTCGAACAGCGGCTTGGCGCGGCTGATGTCGAACGCCATGGCGGAGACTTCGTTGCGGATCAACCCGCCCTGCTCGTTGAGGTAAAGCTGCGCCACGGTGAGCGATTGCTGGATCACCGACTGGATGCGGCTGGAGAACCACGGCGCCAGTCCGCGGTCGAGCGTGACGCTGGCGACGATTGCCACCAGCACCGTCGGCACCGCGGCGATGACCGAGAACAGCCCGATGATGCGCCCGTGCAGCCGTGCGCCAGCCCGGCCGCGGCGGCGCGCCTGCATGATGTTCCAGACTTCCCGGCCGATGACGATGGTCAGCAGCAGCGACGCAAGCGCGTCGAAGGCGAGGACCGTGACCACCACCTGATGCGTCGGCGCAATCGGGGTGAGGCCGGCGAACAATACGAAGGTTATCGCGGCGGACAGCAGCGCCAGCGCGACCGCGAGCGATCCGATCACCCGCGACGACAGCTTGGGCGTGGAAGCCCGCCCATCTCCGGTCGCAACGTCGTCGGCAATGGCCATCGGATTGTCGCCTGCGGAGAAAGCCGAAAAGGGTGTGTACCCTGGCTGCGGCGTGCCCCGCGGCTCGGGTCGATTTGATGCATTTATACAACAATGTTGCCGGATTGCGACAAAACCGGGGCGACGGTATCGCCGTCCACGAATTCCAGCCGGGGCTTCGACGCGCGGTTCAAGAGCGGGCCAACGCAGTCCGGCACGCGCTCGCCGGCAACAAATCAATCGAAATGTCAGCGCCCTAGCTGCTGGTGCGCACCACCTGGATATCCAGATCGCGGATCTTCTTGCGCAGCGTGTTGCGGTTGACGCCGAGCAGGTCGGCGGCGCGGATCTGGTTCCCGCGCGTGGCGGCGAGCGCCGCGGAGAGCAATGGCTGCTCCACCTCGCGCAGGATGCGGTGATAGAGCCCGGGCGGCGGCAGCCCGTCGCCGAAATTGGCGAAGTAGCGCGTGAGATGGCGCTCCATCGCACCGGCGATGTTGTCCTCTCCCCGCTCCTCGTCGTCCGGCGCCGCGACCGCGGGCTGCACCAGTTCGGCGTCGATTACCGCGCCGGTGATGGTCTCCTGCGGGTAGAGCGCCGAGAGGCGCCGCGCGAGGTTTTCCAGCTCGCGCACGTTGCCGGGCCAACGGTAGCGCTTCAGCCGTTCGAGCGCGGCCGCATCGACCTGCTTCGGCGGCAGGCCCTCGCGTTCGGCCAGCACGAAGAAATGCCGCATCAGGTCGGGCACGTCCTCGGCGCGCTCGCGCAAGGGCGGCAGGCGCAACGGCACGACGTTGAGGCGGAAGAACAGGTCCTCGCGGAACAGCCCCTGCTGGATCAGGACGCGCAGATCCTTGTTGCTCGCGGCGACGATGCGCACGTCGGTCTTGATCGGCGTGCGCCCGCCGACGGTGGTGTATTCGCCCTGCTGCAGCACGCGCAGCAGCCGCGTCTGCGCCTCCATCGGCATGTCGCCGATCTCGTCGAGGAACAGCGTGCCGCCCTCGGCCTGCTCGAAGCGGCCCGATGCGCGCGTGTTGGCGCCGGTGAACGCGCCCTTCTCGTGCCCGAACAGCTCGCTCTCCACGAGGTCGCGCGGGATCGCCGCCATGTTGATCGCGACGAACGGGCCGGAGCGGCGCTTGCCGTAGTCGTGCAATGCGCGCGCGACCAGCTCCTTGCCGGTGCCGGACTCGCCGGTGATCATCACGGTGAGGTCAGTCTGCATCAGCCGTGCGACGAAGCGGTAGATCTCCTGCATCGCGGGCGAGCGCCCGACCAGCGGGATGTTGCCCAGGTCCTCCACCTTCGGCTGCTCGCGCACGCGCTCCTTCGGCTCCGACAGCGCACGGCCGACGATGGTGATCAGTTCCTTCAGGTCGAACGGCTTCGGCAGGTACTCGTAGGCGCCGCGCTCGGAGGCGCGGATCGCCGTCATGAACGTGTTCTGCGCGCTCATCACGATGACCGGCAGTTCCGGCCGCAGCTTCTTGATGCGCGGCAGCAGGTCGAACGCGTTCTCATCCGGCATCACCACGTCGGTGATGACGAGATCGCCGTCACCCTGGCTGACCCAGCGCCAAAGCGTTGCGGCGTTTCCGGTCGAGCGAACCTCGTAGCCGGCGCGCGACAGCGCCTGGTTCAGAACCGTCCTGATCGCGGAGTCGTCGTCGGCGACCAGTATGTTTCCTGCGGGCATCGTTTCCTCTTCAGGTTCCGCCACCCGGCAAGGCGTCGTCGCCTGTGAACATCGGCATCAAAACGCGAAAAGTGGTGTGACGCGGCTGCGACTCGCACTCGATGATCCCGCCGTGGTCGCCGACGATCTTGGCGACCAATGCAAGACCGAGGCCGCTTCCGGTCGGCTTGGTGGTGACGAACGGGTCGAACAGATGCGGCATCAGGTCGGCCGGCACGCCCGCGCCGTTATCGCGCACGCAAAACTCGAGCGGCAGCGACACCCGCGTCTTGGAGCCCGGCACCTGCAGCCGCACGCCCGGACGGAACGCAGTGGTCAGTTCGATCTGTCCGTCCGGCTGGTCGCCGATGGCTTCCGCGGCGTTCTTCACCAGGTTGAGGAATATCTGGATGAACTGGTCGTGGTTCGCCAGCACCGGCGGCAGCGAGGGATCGTAGGTTTCGACGAACTTGATGTGGCGCGCAAAGCCCGATTGCGCGAGCTTCTTCACCCGGTCGAGCACCACGTGGATGTTGACCGGCTCGCGCTCGACCGGCCGCTCGTCGGCGAACACCTCCATGCGGTCGACCAGCTTCACGATGCGGTCGGCCTCGTCGCAGATCAGCCGCGTCAGTGTGCGGTCGTCGTCGCCGGCGGACTGCTCGAGCAGTTGCGCGGCGCCGCGGATGCCGGACAACGGGTTCTTGATCTCGTGCGCCAGCATGGCGGCGAGCGCGCTCACCGAACGCGCCGCACCGCGGTGCGTCAGCTGGCGGTCCATCTTCTCGGCGATGGTGCGCTCCTGGAGCATCACCACCACATTGTCGGGCCGCTCGGGCAACGGCGCGACA
>DATEKY010000795.1:0-3456 GCA_035277225.1 Xanthobacteraceae bacterium | reverse complement strand
GTGCTGGACCGAGGTGTACATCGACGATTCCTTCGCGGCGGTCGAAGAGGATCTGCGCCACGCGACCGGCCTGCTGTTCGGCCACCTGGCGCGCCGCTTCGGGCTGGTGCTGCGCGAGGTGCGCCAGACGGTCAGCGCGGTCGCGATGCCGGCCTCGCTCGCGCCGCGGCTGCGCGTCGCCGTCGGCTCGCCGGCGCTGCGCATCGAGCGGCGCTATTTCGCGCACGCCGCCGATCCGGTCGAGATCGCGATCAGCATCCATCCGGGCGATCGCTTCAGCTATTCGATGACCCTGGCGTCGACCGCGCGGGCCGAACAGGCCGGTTGACTGTCGAGCGCCGGTGTGGCGTTTCGCTGCGCGAACGGGCAAGGACGCAGGAATGAAACGGACGACAAGGCTGAAGGAACTGCTGGCGCGCCGCACCGCGATGCCGATGCCGGGCGCCGCCAATGCGATGTTTGCGCGCGTGATCGAGGATCTCGGCTTCGAATCGGTCTATGTCACCGGCGCCGGCATCGCCAACATGTATCTCGGCGTTCCCGACATCGGCCTGACCACGCTGACCGAGATCGCCGATCACATTGCGCCGATCGCGGATGCGGTCGCCATTCCGATGCTGGTCGACGCCGATACCGGCTTCGGCAACGCGCTGAACATGATGCGCACCGTCCGGGTGATGGAACGCGCGGGCGCCGCCGGCGTCCAGATCGAAGACCAGGTGTTCCCGAAGAAGTGCGGCCACTTCGCCGGCAAGGACGTCATCGCAATCGACGAGATGGTGCAGAAGGTGAAGGCAGCGGTCGATGCCCGCAGGGATCAGGACTTCCAGATCGTCGCACGCACCGATTCGCGCGCGGTGCTGGGGATCGACGCCGCGATCGAACGCGCGCAGCTGCTGATCGAGGCCGGAGCAGACGCGACGTTCGTCGAGGCGCCGCTGAACGAGCAGGAGCTCGCGCGGATCCCGCGCGAGCTGAAGATCCCGCAGGTCGCCAACATCGTGTTCGGGGGCAAGACGCCCGATCTCGGCCGCGACAGGCTCGCCGCCATGGGGTTCGGCGCGGTGCTCTACGCGAATGCCGCGCTGCAGGCCTCGATCAAGGCAACGCAGGACGTTCTGGGAGCGCTTCAGCGCGATGGCTCGCTTGCCGCGGTCGGCGATCGCCTCGCCGGCTTTGCCGAGCGCCAGCGCACCGTGAGGAAGGACGACTATGATGCGCTCGAGCAGCGCTACGCGGCGTCCACCCTCGCGGCGCGCACCGCGAAGGGATGAGCGGCATCCCGCGATGGTATCTTTGTGTGCCTCTTGGCTTCGCCGCCTTTTTCACGAACAATCCCCAGTTCATCACGTGAGCCTGTCATGACACCGATCGACCGCATCAAGACCTATCACCCCGAGCTGACTGCGCAGCGGCGCGACTTTCACGCCAACCCGGAGATCGGCTTCACCGAGCACCGCACCTCCGACATCGTGGCAAAGCAGCTCGAGGCGCTCGGCATCGAGGTGCATCGCGGGGTCGGCGGCACCGGCGTGGTCGGCGTGCTGCGCGAAGGCAACGGGCCGGTCGCTATCGGGCTGCGCGCCGACATGGACGCGCTGCCGATCCTCGAGGCGACCGACCTGCCATACAAGTCGACGCGGCCGGGCGTGATGCACGCCTGCGGCCATGACGGCCACACCACAATGCTGCTTGGGGCGGCGCGTTATCTCGCCGAGACGCGCAACTTCAACGGCACGGTGAACTTCATCTTCCAGCCGGCCGAGGAGGGGCTCGGCGGCGCGACCGCGATGCTGAAGGACGCGCTGTTCGAGCGCTTCCCCTGCGACACGGTGTTCGGCATGCACAACCAGCCGGGCATGAAGGTCGGCACCTTTGCGATCCGGCCCGGCACGATGATGGCAGGCGGCGGCTTCTTCGACATCCATATCGAGGGAAAGGGCGCGCATGGCGCGCGGCCGGAGCAGAGCATCGATCCGGTGCTGGTCGCGGCGCATGTCGTCACCGCGCTGCAAGCGATCGTCGCACGCAATGTCAGCGCGCTCGACTCGGTCGTGGTCAGCGCGACCGCGATCAAGAGCGGGGACGCCTACAACGTGATCCCGCAATCGGCCGAGATCCGCGGCACCGTGCGCACGTTCCGCAACGAGACGATGGACGTCGCCGAAAGCAGCATGAAGCGGATCGTCGCCGGCGTCGCGTCGGCGTTCGGCGCGACCGCGCATGTCGACTTCCGCCGGCTGTTCGCCCCGCTGGTCAACGATGCCGCGGAAGCGATGATTTTCGCCGATGTCGCGGCCGAGCTGGTCGGCGAAGCCAATGTCGAGCGCGAGCGCGACCTGATCATGGCGTCGGAGGATTTCTCCTTCATGCTCGAGGCGCGCCCGGGCGCCTATATCAACATCGGAAACGGCGACACCACCGGCAGCGTGCCGGTGCACAACCCGGGCTACGACTTCAACGACGCGATCCTGCCGATGGGTGCCGCCGCGCTCGCCGGCCTGGTCGAGAAGAAGATGCCGCGGTTTGCGGGCTAGCGATGTAGCCCGCATGGAGCGAAGCGCAATGCGGGGCCGGCGCCGTGCGGACGATCCCGGATTTCGCTTCGCTCCATCCGGGCTACGGTTCTGTCGCGTCGCTTGGCCGGGATGACACCTACCGTATCCCCGCGCGCATGAAGCTCTGCACGAACTGACGCTGGAACAGCAAAAAGCCGAGCAGCAGCGGCGCCGAGGTCATCAGGGTGGCGGCGCAGATCACCGCCCAGTCGATGCCCTGGTCGCCGGATGAGAACACCTGCAGGCCGACGGTGAGCGGGCGCGCCTCGACCGAGTTGGTCACGATCAGCGGCCAGAGGAAGTTGTTCCAGTGATAGCTGACCGAGACGAGGCCGTAGGCAACGTAAATGGGCTTCGCGAGCGGCACGTAGACCTTCAGCAGCACCTGCAGCGGCGAGGCGCCTTCGACGCGTGCGGCATCGTCGAGCTCCTTGGGCACCGTCTTGAACGTCTGGCGCAGCAGGAAGATGCCGAAGGCCGATGCGACGTAAGGCAGCGCGATCGCGGGAATCGTATCGATGATCCCGATGCGGCTCATGGTGCGGTAGTTCTCGACGATCAGCACGTCCGGCATGATCATCAGCTGCGCCAGCACCAGCGCGAAGGCGACGTTGCTGCCGATGAAGTCGTAGCGCGCGAACGCATAGGCCGCGAGCGTGCAGAGCACGAGCTGGCAGGCGAGGATCAGCGTCACCAGGATGAACGTGTTGAGGAAATAGCGCGCGAACGGCGCGGCGGCCCAGGCGCGCTCGAAGTTCTCCAGCGTCAGCGGCGCGGTGAGCGCGAAGCGCGTGGTGAACTCCGCGGGGTGAAACGCCGCCCACACGGCGTAAGCGAGCGGCAGGATCCAGAGCAGCGCGAGCAGGCCGGCCGCTGCGCTTTCCAGCGCACGGGAGAC
>DATEKY010000794.1:0-7076 GCA_035277225.1 Xanthobacteraceae bacterium | reverse complement strand
GAGGGCGTGCGCCACCCGGTACAGGTCATCGAAGGCAACCATCAGCTGATGCCCGGCACCTGCCCGTGGTGGGACGCGGTGGCGCGCAAGGCGGGGTGAGGCGCGAGGGAGATTCCAGGCTAAGCAACGCCTGTCGACAGGAGGTCGGACTGGGCTGGCTGGGGAACCTGGATTCGAACCAAGATCGACGGAGTCAGAGTCCGCTGTTCTACCATTGAACTATTCCCCACCAGTCTGGCCGGTGGCGGCCGGAGCCCGCTTGAAATGGTGCGGTGACCTGCGGTCGCCAGCGCGAATTAGCCCAACGGGCGCCCGCGTGCAACCGGTCTGCGGCGCCGTCGCAGGCCCCGAGAACGGCGGCCGGCGCGGGCGTGTCAGCCGGCGTTGCGCGCCACCGCATCCCACCACGGGCAGGTGCCGGGCATCAGCTGATGGTTGCCTTCGATCACCTGCACCGGATGGCGCACGCCGTCCTCGGCGAGCCGCAGGCGCATCGCGCGCGCTTCGCGCCGCTTGTCCTCGCCGAGCCAGGCGCGGTCGTGGCCCCACAGGCTCGGGCCGACGGTGTATTCCTCCGCGGTCCAGTTGCCCGGCTCGACCAGCCGTCCGCCCCAGCCGTACTCGACCATGAACCCGGACGGCGACCACGAATAGAACGACGTCATGTGATCGTTGGTGTGGCGCCCGAAGGTCGAGCCGATGCTTTCGGGCTGCATCAGCGCAATGTCGTAGGCCTGCCCGACGTCGTCGAGGCTGAATAGCTCGACCATCAGGTGATGGATTCCGTTCTTGCCCGTCTCGAGGAACGCAAGGCTGTGGTGGCGCGGATTGACGTGGAAGAAATAGGCCTTGAACGGCTTGAGGATGTAGTCGCTCAACTGGAAGCCGAGCACGTCGCGGTAGAACGGCAGCACGTCGTCGAGCCGCTCGATGGTGAGCACGGCGTGGCCCATGCCGAGCGGCCCGGTGCGGAAACCCGAGATGCTGCGGCCCGGCCGGAACGGCTCGTCCGCGATTTCGCCGCCGTGAAACGCCTCGAGCCGGTTGCCGATCGGGTCGGCGAACACGATCAGGTCTTTCACGCGGCGCTGCGCCGCGAGCGCTTCTGCGCCGCGCGACACCGCCACGCCCGCGGTCTCGAGCCGGCCCGCCAGCGCATCCAGCGCGCTCGCGTCCGCCACTTCCCAGCCGTAGAAGGAGCCGCCCGGCGCCTCTGCGCTCACGATCACGCGCTGCTTGCGGTCGTCCATGCGCAGCGCGAGGCTGTTGCGGCTCTTGTCGACAAGCTGCATGCCGAGGAAGCGCGTGGCATAGCCCGCCCAGTCCTCGAGTCTGTCCGAACCGATCCCGACATAGCCGAGCGCCTGCAACGTCATGATGATTTCTCGTTTCGCCGCGCGTCCGGTGCGGCGAAACGACCATAGCATGACGGGATTTGTGCTGAAATCGGCCGCCGGCAGGCTCGCGATGGCGTCGGCGCGACCGCGCGCGTGACAACAACAATCAATTCGGCCGCACCCGCCGCAACACGCGCTTACTCACCAGGAAGCGGGATGGCGCCGCCCGTGTGCGGGCGGCACATCCCGTCGTTGCAGGATCAGGCCTGGGCGTCGGCCAGCTCTTCGGCCATCTCGACCAGAAGCTGACGCGCCTTGCGGCTCTTGATCTTGTGGAACGCCTTTACGATCCGGACCGAACCGGACGTCTGCAGGAATCCGAACACGCTTTCGGCGCCGCTGGCGGTCTCTTTCGACGACACGCTGCCGCCGCCTGCGCCGACGCCGAAGAAGAACGAGATCGGCACTTCCAGCGCTTCGGAGATCCGCTGCAAGCGGCCTGCACCGATGCGGTTCACGCCCTTCTCGTACTTCTGCACCTGCTGGAATGTCACCCCGATCCGGTCGGCAAGTTCAGTCTGCGAGAGACGGCATTCCAGCCGCCGCGAACGCACCCGCCGTCCGACTTCCGCGTCGCGGAGATCGGCGCGTCGAGCGCGCACGTGCTTGTCGAGGTTCTTCGCCTGTTTCATGTGATTTGTCTTTTGCCTTGATGTCGTTCGTTGTGCGATGCGCGGCATTCGGTTGGGTCCCCTCTAACCCGCGCTATGTCGAGCCTGTCGAAACAACCATAGCGCATTGTGTGTTTTCAACTCGTAATACGGAATTCACGCTTGGATTGACCTTTCGTCAGATTCCGCCTCATAACGATTGACGCGATCGCGACCGGTTAACGCTCTATTGGTTGTAGACCGATTCGCCCGTCCCGCCGTGGCCGCCGCATACCCGAGGTTGCATCACGCGGCGCCGACCGAAGCAACGCGCGACCTTGCGCTTGGTTGCAGGCTTGCTAGAATTTTTCTCGATCTAGGGACAACACCGCCACGGCTGTCGAGCTAACACAGGTTAAGCTTCGGCGTGGCAGAACGGTATTCGGATGGACGACGAGGCCCGGACAGCGTCCGGCCTCGACCCCGCGCATCGCCGCGAGCCGCGCAGTCGGCCGCCGTGGGGTCGTCGCTGGCCAGCCCGCCACCCGCGTCAGGACGGTGGCGGTCGTGACGATCCGCGTCCGGCCTACGCGGCCCTCGATCTCGGCACCAACAATTGCCGCTTGCTGGTCGCCCGCCCGATTCGCGAGGGCTTCCGCGTCATCGACGCATTCTCCCGCATCATCCGGCTCGGCGAGGGCATGGCGGCGTCCGGCCGGCTCGGCGAGGCCGCCATCAGCCGCGCCATCGAGGCGCTCTCGATCTGCCGCGACAAGATGCGCAACCGCGGCGCGGCGCGTGCCCGACTGATCGCGACCGAAGCCTGCCGCGCCGCCGCGAACGGCGAGGAATTCCGCCTGCGCGTGCGCGAGCAGGTCGGGCTCGATCTCGAGATCGTCGACCGCGAGACCGAGGCCAAGCTCGCCGCGATCGGCTGCACGCCGCTGATGGATCCGGCAAGCGAGAGCGTGATCCTGTTCGACATCGGCGGCGGCTCGTCGGAGATCGTCCGGCTCGGGCGCAACACGCCGGCGAGCGGCGGCCCGCCGGTGCCGCAGATCGTCGGTTGGGCCTCGCTGCCGTTCGGCGTGGTGTCGATCGCCGAACGCTATGGCGGCGTCACCGTCGACCGTGCGTTGTACGAGGCGATGACCGCGGAGGTCGAAACGCATGTGCGCGCCTTCGCGGCCCGGCACTGCGGCGGCCTCGATCTCGCCTCGACGCATCTGCTCGGCACGTCCGGGACGGTCACCACCATCGCGGGACTGCATCTGCGGCTCAAGCGCTACGACCGCCGCCAGGTCGACGGCTGCTGGATGAGCGACGCGCAGGTGCAGGTCGTGCTCGATGAGCTGTGCGCCATGAGCTACGAGCAGCGCGTCGCCAGCCCCTGCATCGGCGCCGAGCGTGCCGACCTCGTGCTCGCGGGCTGCGCCATCCTGGAAGCGATTCGCCGCGTGTTTCCCTGCGAGCGGCTGCGCGTCGCGGACCGCGGTCTGCGCGAGGGCATGCTGGTCGAGATGATGCGCGCCGACGATGTCTGGGCGCCGCGTTACGCGCCATGACGTCGCGCGACGAGCGGCCGCTCGCGGTGCGGCTCAAAAGCAAGAAGAAGCGCACCGTCTCGCAGAAGCGCTGGCTCGAGCGCCAGCTCAACGATCCCTATGTGGCGCGCGCCAGGCGCGAAGGCCTGCGCTCGCGCGCCGCCTTCAAGCTGATCGAGATCGACGACAAGCACCGCCTGCTCAAGCCCGGCGGCCGCGTGGTCGATCTCGGCGCCGCGCCCGGCGGCTGGAGCGAGATCGCCGCCAAGCGCGTCGGCGCGGCCGACGGCAAGGGCAGGGTGGTGGCGATCGACATCCTCGAACTGGCGCCGATCCCCGGCGTGACGTTCCGTCAGCTCGACTTCCTCGATCCGGCGGCGCCCGCGCAGCTCAACGAGATGCTCGGCGGGCCGGCCGACGTCGTGATGTCCGACATGGCGGCGAACGCGACCGGACACAAGAAGACCGATCAGCTCAAGATCATGGCGCTGGTCGAGGCCGGCGCCGAGTTCGCGCGCGAGGTGCTGCGCCCGGGCGGCAGTTTCCTCGCCAAGGTGCTGCAGGGCGGCACCGACGCGGCGCTGCTCGCGCAACTCAAGCGCGATTACGCCAGCGTGAAGCACGTCAAGCCGCAGGCAAGCCGGGCGGACTCCTCGGAGCTTTATCTGCTGGCGACGGGGTTCAGAGGATACTGATTTGTCCCGGGCGCGGCGCAGCACGACGTGATGCGACGCAGACCCGGGACCGCCCGAGTTTGTGGCGGTCCCGGATCAGCGGTGCACCGTTCGCAAGCGCTCACGCTGCACCGCATCCGGGACACATCATCCCACTCTTTGATCCGACGCGTCCGGCGCCGCGATCGGCTCACGGTTGGCGAGCGCGGCGCCCGCATCGGCCGGCAGCGTCCAGAACAGGATCGCCGACGACGCCGCGATGGTGCCGATCACCAGGAAGGCCGGGCGGAAATCCTCCGCGGTGATCACCTGTCCGCCCTTGATCTGCAGCGCAAGCTCGACGCACAGCGCGCCGACCGCGACACCCGCCGCGATCGACAATTGCTGCGCGACGCTGACCAGCGCGGTCGCCCGGCTCATGCGGCGCGCGTCGACGTCCGCATAGGCGATCGTGTTGGTGGCGGTGAACTGGAGCGAGCGGAAGAAGCCGCCGATCAGCAGCACGACGATCATCACGAAGAACGGCGTCGCCGGCGTGAAGGCGGCGCAGGCCGCCGTGAAGGCGGAGGCGAGCAGGCCGTTGACGATCAGGATGTTGCGGAAGCCGAAGCGGCGGATGATCATCGCGGCGAAGCCCTTCATGGCGAAGGCGCCGACCGCGGCGGTGAAGGTGACCAGCCCCGACTGCAGCGGCGTGTAGTCGAAGCCGAGCTGCAGCATCAGCGGCAGGAGGAACGAGAGCGCGCCGATCCCGAGGCGAAACAGCGAGCCGCCGATCACGTTGGCGCGGAACGTCGGGATGCGCGCGAGTGAAAAGTCGAGCACCGGCGCGGCAGTCTGGCGGGCGTGGAACACGTAAGCCGTCATGAAGATCGCACCGACCGCGACGAACGAGGCGACCAGCACCGGCGGCACCAGTCCGAGCCCCGCGACCGACAGCCCGAACGCGAGCCCCGCGACGCCTGCGCCCGCCAGCACGACGCCGACCAGGTCGAAGCGCTCCAACCCCTCGACCCGCACGTCCTCGATGTAGCGCGTCGCCAGCACGATGCCGATCAGGCCGATCGGCACGTTGATCAGGAAGATCCAGTGCCAGCTCGCATAGGTGGTGATGAAGCCGCCGACCGGCGGCCCGATGATCGGCCCGACCAGCGCCGGCATGGTCACCCACGCCATCGCGTCGACCAGCTTGCGCTTGTCGATCGAGCGCACCAGCACCAGCCGCCCGACCGGCGTCATCATCGCGCCGCCCATGCCCTGCACGATGCGCGCGATCACGAAGCCGGTCAGCGAGTTGGCGAACGCGCAGCCGATCGAGCCGATGACGAAGATCGCGATCGCGGCGCGGAACACGGTGCGCGCGCCGAAGCGGTCGGCAGTCCAGCCGCTCGCCGGGATGAACACCGCGAGCGAGAGCAGGTACGACGTGATGGCGAGCTTGAGCGCCAGCGGGTTCGCGCCGATATCGGCCGCGATGGCGGGCAGCGAGGTCGCGATGATCGTCGAGTCCATGTTCTCCATGAACAGCGCGACGGCGACGATGAGGGGGACGAGGCGGTTTTGGTCCATGCGGCCCGCGCCTTTTAGCGCGGCTGACGCCCAAGGAACATTGCGCAACGCGCATGCGTTCCTAGATAAAATGCGCCCTGCTTCAGGGCCGGAGGGAAAGATGATCTACATTCTGGCTGCTCTGGTGCCGCCGATCGGGCTGCTGTTCAACGGGCAGCCGTTTTCGGCGATCCTCAGCGTGTTCCTGATCGTGTTCTGCGCCTTCTGGGGCCTGGTGCTGTGGATGCCGATGCTGTTCCTGGTGCCGTCGGTTCACGGCGTCGTCGCCGTGCACATGGCACGCGAGGATCGCAGGCATCGCGAGATCGTGGACGCGATCGAGCGCCACGGCGCCCCGCCCGGGTGGCGGTAAGCTAGGGCCGGGGGCCCCGGCCGATTCCCCGCGCGAGTGTGCGGCCAGCCCCGGCCCGCGCGCCCGTCGCCCATCCTTGTCGTCAGCGGCTCCCGATCATGCGCAGGAAGCTCGCCCGTTCGCGCTGCTTCGCCTCGCTCTCGTCGGCCGCGGCCTTGTCGGTGTCGTTCATCAGCTTGTAGGCGGCCGCGCGCGCGTGCCAGACGCGCGGATCGTCCGGCGTGAGCTCGATGACCTTCGTCAGGTCCGCAACCGCGAGGCCGAGCTTGTTGCGCGCGAGATAGGAATCCGCCCGCTGCCGGTACGCCTCGATGAAGCCCGGATCGCGCACGATCGCCCGCGCATAGTCGTCGAGCTCGCGGTCGTGCTGGCCGAGCATGCCATACACGGCGCCGCGCCTGACGTGCAGCCGTGCGGTCGGCTCGTTGTCGATCACGACGGTCAGGTCCGCGGCCGCGCGGGCGTAGTCGCGCGTATTGTAGTAGGCGTAGGCGCGGTTTTCCTGCGCGAACGGATAACCCGGCTTGATGCGCAGGGCGGCGTTGTAGTCGGCGAGCGCGCCCGCTGGATCGCCCGAGTCGAGCTTCGCGTTGCCGCGCACCGCCAATCCGTAGGCGTCCTCCGGTTCGAGCGCGACCGCGCTGTCGAAATCGGCGAGCGCACGCGGGTACTCGTTCAGCTTGACGAGGGCGCTGGCGCGGTCGCGATAGAACTGCGCGATTTTTGGCGACAGCGCGATGACGCGATCGAGGTCCGCAAGCGCGCTTTGATGATCGTCGCGGCCGATCAGCACCAGGGCGCGGCTGTAATACGCCGAGACATTGTTGGAATCGAGCCGCAGCGCCGCGCCGTAATCCGCGAGCGCGCCGTCCGGATTGTCGAGCTGGTCGAGCGCCCCGCCGCGGCTGACATAGGCGTAGGAAAGCTGGAGGCGGTTCGCCTTGCCCGAT
>DATEKY010000793.1:0-4807 GCA_035277225.1 Xanthobacteraceae bacterium | reverse complement strand
CGTGTTCGGGTCGAACACCTCGACCCTGCCGATCACCTCGCTGGCCGAGAAATCCGCCGATCCGAAGAACTTCATCGGCGTGCATTTCTTCTCGCCGGTCGACAAGATGATGCTGGTCGAGATCATCATGGGCGAGAAGACGGAAAACCCCGCGCTCGCGGTCGCGCTCGATTACGTGCGCGCGATCCGCAAGACGCCGATCGTGGTCAATGACTCGCGCGGCTTCTATACCTCGCGCGTGGTCGGCACTTACATCCGCGAAGGCCACCTGATGCTGACCGAGGGGGTGCCCGCCGCGATGATCGAGAATGTCGGGCGCATGGCCGGCATGCCCGTCGGCCCGCTCGCGCTCAATGATGAGGTCGCGGTCGACCTGGCGTGGAAAATCCTGAAGGCCACCGAGGCCGACGGCAGCCCGGTCGATCAGCAGCAGAAGAGCCTGCTCGCGGAGATGGTCGACAAGCGCGGCCGCTTCGGACGCAAGAATGCGAAAGGCTTCTATGACTATCCGCAGAGCGGGCAGAAGCGGCTGTGGCCGGGTCTCGCCGAGCTGCAGAAGGAGAAGCTCGATCCGGACACGCTGGATGTCACGGAGTTGAAGCAGCGGCTGCTCGCGATCCAGGCGCTGGAAACCGCGCGCTGCTTCGAGGAAGGCGTGCTCACCGACGTGCGCGAAGCCGACGTCGGCTCGATCCTCGGCTTCGGCTATGCGCCTTATTCCGGCGGCACGCTCTCGTATATCGATATGATGGGCACGAAGGCCTTCGTCGCGCTGTGTGAGCGCCTTGCCCAGAAATACGGCGAGCGCTTCAAGCCGAACAAGCTGCTGGTCGAGATGGCGCAGAAGGGCGAGAGCTTCTACGCGCGTTTCGCGCCGAAGCGGACCGCGAAGGCGGCATAGTCTCCATCAGCCTGGATCGCGCCCGCGCCCGGCGCAGCGATCGTCGTCGTCTGCAATGCCGGCGGCGGCCGGCAGCGCTTGGCGCGAATGCGCCGGGAACAGCAGGACGATGCAGGTTGGCTGGCGTTCAGGCTTTCGCCGCGGGCGGCCGATCGCCTGACGCTCATCGAACCGTATGATCTGCGCGACCGGCATGGCGGCCTCCCGTCCTCATGCCCAATAGTCGCATGGGATATGGCGCGGTTCAGTGACGGGCATCACATTCAGGCCGATTGTCGGGTCGTGAAGCCGTGACGGCCCCGGCTGGCAGCCTCGCGTGCGGCGAGGCTTGTTGTGTCTCGGGGCGTCGACCTATCCTGCGCCGGGAACGAGAAACGCGCAGGGACGGAATGAACATTCGCACGGCGGACTATATCGTCATCGGAGCAGGGTCGGCCGGGGCGGCGCTCGCGAACCGCCTGACCGAGAACGGGCGCTACCAGGTGCTTTTGCTGGAAGCGGGCGGCGAGACGCATCCGCTCTCGCGCGTGCCGGTCAGCTTCGCACGCTTCATCAATCGCCCGGGCGTGAATTGGCTCTATGCCTCCGAGCCGGAGCCGAACACCGGCGGGCGCAACATCCCGGTTCCGCGCGGAAAAATGCTCGGCGGGTCGAGCGCGATCAACGGCATGGTGTGGGTGCGCGGCCAGCGCCAGGACTACGACCACTGGGCGCAGCTCGGAAACCGCGGCTGGAGCTGGCACGACGTGCTGCCGCTGTTCAAGGGCATCGAGAGCTATCGCGGCGGCGATAATGAGCTGCGCGGGCGCGGCGGGCCTCTGCGCGTTACCGACATCGACGAGAGCGGGCCGCTTTACGACAGCCTGTTCGCGGCGGCGGAAAGCGTCGGGATCCCGCGCAACCCGGACTACAACGGCCCCGACCAGGAGGGCATTGCGATGACGCAGTGCTCGATCAGTGGCGGCTTCCGCATGAGCACGGCGAAGGTCTACCTCGATCCGGCGCGCGCGCGGCGCAATTTCCGCGTCGACACCAGCGCGCATGCGCAGTGCCTGCTGTTCGACGGCACGCGCTGCGTCGGCGTGCGCTACACCATGCACGGCGAGACCTACGAGGCGCGCGCGGCGCGCGAGGTGATCATATCCGCCGGCTCGATCGCCTCGCCGCAACTGCTCGAGCTCTCCGGCATCGGACAGAGCGAGCGGCTCGCTGCGCTCGGCATCGCGGTGAAGCACGAGCTGCGCGGCGTCGGCGAGAACCTGCGCGACCACTGGGCGCCGCGCCTGAAATGGCGCGTCGGACGCCACGGCGTGACCTTCAACGAGCGCGCGCGCGGCTTGCGCGGGCTGGGGCAGGGGCTCCTTTACATTACGCAGCGGCGCGGCTTCCTCAGCCATCCGGCCTCGCCGATGCGCGCCTTCATCAAGAGCCGCGAAGGCCTCGATTCGCCGGACGCCATGCTGGCGATCCAGCCCATGCTGGTGACGCCGGACGTGAAGATCGCCAAGGAGCCGGGCATCACGGTGATCGCGCATCAGCTGCGCCCGGAAAGCCGCGGCAGCATCCACATCAAGACCGCGGATGCGAGCAAGCCGCCCGCGATCAATTTCAATTTCCTCGCCGAGCGCGGCGACCGCGAATGTCTCGTCGCCGCGATGCGCGTGGTGCGGAAACTGTTCGCGGCGCCCGCGATGGCGTGGCTCGAGCCGGAGGAATTTGGACCCGGGCCGCGGGTGCAGTCGGACGACGAACTGCTCGATTACGTCGCGCGCACGGCGGAGACCGCCTATCACCCGGTCGGCACCTGCAAGATGGGAACGGACCCGAACGCGGTGGTCGACGAGCGGCTGCGCGTGCGCGGGATCTCATCCTTGCGCGTCGCGGACGCATCGATCATGCCGACGCTCACCTCGGGCAATACCAACGCGCCGTCGATCATGATCGGCGAGAAGGCCGCGCGCATGGTACTGGAGGATGCGGGGTGACTCGATTCTCATGCTGAGGTGCGAGCGAAGCGAGCCTCGAAGTATGGCCCCAGAGCGATAGCGGAGACCGCGGCCATCCTTCGAGACGCCCGCCTTCGCTCCGCTCCGGCGGGCTCCTCAGGATGAGGTCCCTGAGGACTTGCGGAACCATTCCCGGTCTCTACAACTTCTGCTGTCATGAGCAGGGCATTCGTCAAGGAGTCGGACGGCGCGGAAACCGCGGAGCTTCCGGACCGGCCGATCTCCGAGCATCCGAATCTGGTGACGCCGCAGGGCCTCGCGCAGATCGAGGACGCGCTGTCGCGCCTGCATGAGCAGCACGCGCAGGCGCAGGCCTCCAGCGACCGGGCGGCGCTCGCGAGTGCCGGGCGCGACCTGCGCTACTGGACCGCGCGGCGCTCGACCGCACAGGTGATGCCGGTACCGGAAGACACCGAGAAAGTGCAGTTCGGCTCGACCGTCACGATCGTGCGCGACGACGGCCGGCGCCAGACTTTCCGCATCGTCGGCGAGGACGAGGCCGAGCCCGCGCAGGGCACGCTGTCCTATGTCTCGCCGGTCGCCCGCGCGCTGTTGAACAAGGCGGTGGGCGACGTCATCACGGCCGGCAGCGGCGAGGCGGAAATCGTCGAGATTCGCTGACCTCATGGTGGATGAGGTTTCAGGGGCGTCCGGGCGGCATTTGCCTTTCATATTCTCGTGACTAGATGCCCTGCGAGCGCCGCATTGCTCTTCGGCGTGCCCCGTGTGTAAGGTCGCGCCCTTTTCCGCCGGAATCTCAGTTCAATGGCCCGTGACGTTGTGGATCTGACGCCGATCGAATCGCGCGACGAGCTCGTCGCATGGTTCGAGAAGGGGTCGAAGCCTAAGGCGCAGTTCCGGGTCGGCACCGAGCACGAAAAGTTCGCCTTCACCACCGGGCGGCACAATCCCGTCGCCTATGACGGACAGCGCTCGATCCGCGCGCTGCTCGTCGGCATGCAGCACCTGCTCGGCTGGGAGCCGATCATGGACGGGCCGAACATCATCGGCCTCGCGGACGTGACCGGGGGCGGCGCCATTTCGCTCGAGCCGGGCGGGCAGTTCGAGCTGTCGGGCGCGCCGCTCGAGACGATCCACCAGACCTGCAGCGAGCTGATGGCGCATCTGGCGCAGCTCAAGGAGATCGCGCGGCCGCTCGGCATCGGCTTTCTCGGTCTCGGCATGAGCCCGAAATGGACGCGCGCCGAGACGCCGGTGATGCCGAAGAGCCGCTACAAGATCATGACCAGCTACATGCCGAAGGTCGGCTCGCTTGGCCTCGACATGATGTACCGCACCTGCACGGTGCAGACGAACCTCGACTTCGCCTCGGAAGCCGACATGGTGAAGAAGCTGCGCGTGTCGCTCGCGCTGCAGCCGGTCGCGACCGCACTGTTCGCGAACTCGCCGTTCACGGAAGGCAAGCCGAACGGCTTCCTCTCGTTCCGCTCCGAGGTGTGGCGCGACACCGACAATGCGCGCGCCGGCATGCTGCCGTTCGCATTCGAGCCCGGCATGGGCTTCGAGCGCTATGTCGACTACGCGCTCGACGTGCCGATGTATTTCGTCAAGCGCGACGACTACATCGACGTGTCGGGGCTGTCGTTCCGCGACCTGATGAACGGCAAGCTGCCTGGCCATCCGGAGCTGCGCGCCACGCTGTCCGACTGGGTCAACCACGTCTCGACGATCTTCCCCGAAGTGCGGCTGAAGCGCTTCCTCGAGATGCGCGGCTCGGATGCCGGGCCGTGGCGGCGGCTGCCGGCGCATCCGGCGTTCTGGGTCGGCATTCTTTATGACGACGTGTCGCTCGATGCCGCATGGGACATCGTGAAGGACTGGAGTGCGGACGAGCGGCAGAAACTGCGCGACGAGGTGCCGCGTGCGGGCTTCAAGGCCA
>DATEKY010000792.1:0-4479 GCA_035277225.1 Xanthobacteraceae bacterium | reverse complement strand
GGCGTGACGGCGCGACTTTCCGACCCGCCCATGCTATGATTTGAGCATGAGCGAGACTGCGGAAAAGAAGCTGTCCAAGGCGGAAGTCGCCAAGTTGCGCGAGCTCCGGCTCGAAGCGATGAACCTGCAGGCGATCGAGGGAAACCCGCTCGACGCCGAGGACATTGCGATGTTCGAAATGTTCGAGCGCGAGGGGTGGACTGCCGAACAGCGTCGCGCCCACATCAACGCGCTCGCGCGCGCGCTTGCCAGCAAGTGAACGAGGATCCTTACGTCTATCCGGGCACGTCCGTCCTCAGAAATCGTTTTGGCTTAACCGACGCCGCCGATCTGGATCGGGTCGAGCGCCTTCATACAGTGAACCGTGGCTACGAACCGATCCCGCGCGGCTCCTTCGACCTCGCCCATCTGCGCGCCATCCATCGTCATCTCTTCCAGGACATCTACGAGTGGGCTGGTGAACTGCGCACCGTCGAGATCAGCAAGGGCCGCCAGCAGTTTCAGTTTCGCAAGTTCATCGAGACCGGAATGGCCGACGTTCACGGCCGGCTGGTCCGTTCCCGCTTCCTGAACGGGCTTGCCGCTGCGCCTTTCGCCGAAGCCGCGGCGGTGATCGTGGGTGACATCAACTACATCCATCCCTTCAGGGAGGGGAACGGCCGCACGCAGCTCCAATACCTCAAGCAGCTGGCCGAGCAGGCTGGCCATCGCCTCGACCTGGGGCGGATCGATGGCTCGCGCTGGCTTGAGGCCTCGATTGCCAGCCACTCGGCCGACTACGCCCCCATGGCGGCGGTCCTCTTAGGGGCCCTGAAAGGCGCTCCCGGCGGGCGTTGACGCCCCCGGCGCCCCCCTTTATAAGCCTGCCCAACCGGCGGCCCGTGGCCGCCTGCTTTCATTTTCAACACTCGAAATCCGCGGCCGCCGTTGGCGCCGCGTTACCGCAACGGACACACGATGGCCAATACCTCTTCCGCCCGCAAAGCCGCCCGCGTGATCGCGCGCCGCACCGAGGTCAACACCGCGCGCCGCTCGCGCATGCGCACCGCGGTGCGCAAGGCCGAGGAGGCGATCAAGTCCGGCGACAAGGCCGCCGCACTCGCCGCGCTGAAGGCCGCCGAGCCGGAGATCATGCGCGCCGCACAGAAGGGCGTGATCCATCGCAACGCGGCAAACCGCAAAGTGTCGCGCCTCGCGCACGCGGCCGCCAAGCTCGGTAAGTAATCCCTCGATTGGTATTCCTACGGAGCGAAAACGCTCCCTTCCGCGCTGCGATCCGCGCGCGGGCAACGATCACAAAATTCGACGGCGATTTTCGCGCGCGCGGCTGGCGTTGCCGCGCGGCGCGCGTTATTGTTTGCCGCCGCAGCGTTGCTGCAATGACGCGTGCACCGCTGGTGTGCCACAGACGGCGCATACCCGATTTGGCGTAGAGTTTGTCGATGCTCCGCCGCCAAGGCTACCTGCTCGCGGCGCGCAAAAAAAATTCCCACGCTGTAAGAAGTTAACGGGATAGCCCGCAGCGGGACTTTGAATTTATGAAGAAACGACGACGCCACGGGCATTTCTGATGTCGAAGCGATGACACATTCGCGACGCCGTGTAGCAAAAATATCGATGTCGAAATGCGACGCGGATTCAATCGCTTGCTGCGTCACACCGATTTTCCGGTGGCCGGGAAGAGACACAGCGGCAGGCAAATGACGGCGAGACTGCGATAGAATGCTTGCACGGCAGTGAAGGCCGTGTATCTTCATCTGGCGCTCGCACTTCTCTCGCGGCCAAACAAATCCTCGCTTCTCACAAGGCTCATCGTTCAAGATGGGGACCGGCAACATATGCCGGTTGTCCGATGGACGCTGCTTGTGACGGCGACAGGGGCCAGGCAGATGGCGTGGAACGCAAAGCTCGGACGGCGATTGGTAGATGCGTGCGGCGGCCGGGCAAGGCCAAACAGGGACGGGACAACTAACAACTATAAGTAACGGATCGTCACGCGGCGGTTTGCGGCGATCCCGGCAGGGGGCCATTCATGACCAGAGCGAAAGCAAGATCTGCGTCGCACGCGGTTTGCGGCGCATCGCGCCAAGGGGCGATGCGCATATGTGCTGTAGCGTCCGATCATTGCACGGCGCCGGAGTTTGCGGCCGGCCGACACAACGCACCGACGAGCTCTTAGAGCCCGCCTCGTGACCTAGTTGCGTTGCGTTACCGCGCCCGTCGCTGACGGGCATCCAAGCGTCGGCCTCCAACGATGTCCGGAACCACAGATGTCGCAATTTACCGCTTTCGCGCACAATCCCGCACGCACCGTTCCCGCCCCGCTGGCTGGCGGCGCCCCGCCCTCGCCTCCCGTTGAGGGCCGGTCGATGAACCTCCCCGACCAGGAACGCTGGATGCGCGTGAAGGCGTGGGTGCGCGCCGCAGTCGGCGACGACAATTTCAAGAGCTGGTTCGCCGCGATGGACCTCGTCGCGGTCGAAGGGGACACTGTCCGCCTCTCGGTGCCGACGCGCTTCCTGAAGAGCTGGGTGCAGGCGCACTACGCCGACAAGCTGCTGTCCGCCTGGAAGGCGGAGCTTGCCGCGGTCCGCCGCGTCGACCTGATCCATCGTTCCGCGGTGCTGCGCAACGCAGCCGTCAAGGAGAAGGCGGTGGAGCCGGCGGAGGCCGTGCGCGAGACCAAGAACGGCGCGGCCGAACGCGGCGAGGCGCGCATCGCACAGCTTCCCGCCCAGGCCGCGCATGACGCGCTCGGCGGCTCGCCGCTCGATCCGCGCCTCGTGTTCGACACCTTCGCGGTCGGCCGCTCCAATACGCTCGCGCATGCGGCGGCGAAGCAGGTCGCCTTGGCGCGGCGCGGCGAGCCGGTGATGTTCAACCCGTTCTACGTCCACGCCGGCGTGGGCCTCGGCAAGACCCATCTGCTGCAGTCGATCGCCTGGGCCGGCAACGGCATTCCCGAGCGCAAGGTGCTTTATCTCACCGCCGAGAAGTTCATGTACGGCTTCGTGGCGGCGCTGAAAGCGCAGACCGCGATCGCCTTCAAGGAAGCGCTGCGCGGGATCGACGTGCTGGTGATCGACGACCTGCAGTTCCTGCAGGGCAAGTCGACGCAGGTCGAGTTCTGCCACACGCTCAACGCGCTGATCGATGCCGGCCGCCAGGTGGTGATCGCGGCGGACCGTCCGCCGTCCGATCTGGAAAGCCTCGACGACCGCGTCCGCTCGCGGCTGGCCGGAGGGCTCGTGGTCGAGATGGGATCGCTGGAAGAAGAACTCCGACTGGAAATCCTCAAGAGCCGTGTGGCGGCCTGTCGCGCGCATCACGCCGGCTTCGACGTGCCTTCGCCGGTGCTCGGCTTCATCGCCAAGCAGGTGACGCATAACGGGCGCGACCTCGACGGCGCGCTCAACCGGTTGCTCGCGCACAACAAGCTCACCGGCCTGCCGGTGACGATGGACATGGCCGAGCGCGCGGTGCGCGACCTGGTCCGCCCGCAGGAGCCGAAGCGCGTCAAGATCGAGGACATCCAGCGCGTCGTCGCACGTCAGTACAATGTCAGTCGCGCCGACCTGCTCTCCTCGCGCCGCACCGCCAACGTGGTGCGCCCGCGCCAGATCGCGATGTATCTGGCCAAGACCCTGACCCTGCGTTCGCTGCCCGAGATCGGGCGGCGCTTCGGCGGCCGCGACCACACCACGGTGCTGCACGCGGTGCGCAAGATCGAGAACCTGGTCGGCAACGACACCACGCTCGCCGAGGAGATCGAACTGCTGAAGCGGCTGCTGCAGGAGTGAGCCGCGGCTCGCTGCATCCTCCGACCGCATGATCTTTGCCAAAGAGCGCGCCATCCCGCACTGAGTGCGGGATGGACCGTTTCGCGATCATGCGTCAGGAATCCGCTGAATAAGTGGCCTTTCCGGCATCTTGAGCCCTTGCCGAAACCCCCTCGCCGCGCCACTTTCAGCACCCGGCGCAAGTCTGTAAGTCCCTTGGCCGGACGTTTTTTCACGCCCGAATGGGGTCGGACATGAAGGTGACCGTCGAGCGCGCCGCGCTCCTCAAATCCGTCGGCCACGTGCACCGCGTCGTCGAGCGGCGCAACACGATTCCGATCCTCGCCAACGTGCTGATCCGCGCCGAGAAGGGCAAGCTGGCGCTGAAGGCGACCGATCTCGACCTCGAGGTGATCGAGACGATTCCCGCAGAGGTCTCGCCGGCCGGCGCGACCACGGTGCCGGCGCACATGATCTACGACATCGTGCGCAAGCTCCCCGAGGGGTCGCAGATCGTGCTGGATTCCTCCGGCGACCGCGCCTCGCTGACGATCCGCGCCGGACGCTCGCGCTTCTCGCTGCAAACCTTGCCGGAAAGCGACTTTCCCGATCTGGCCGCCGGCGAGATGACGCACAAGTTCTCGATCCCGGCGAAGGACCTCAAGCGCCTGATCGACAAGACGCAGTTCGCGATCTCGAC
>DATEKY010000791.1:0-2781 GCA_035277225.1 Xanthobacteraceae bacterium | reverse complement strand
GCTCCGGCTGGCCCTTCAGCGTGATCCGGCGGCCATGCGCCCCTTCGGGCTCGACGCGCACGTCAGCGCCGAAGTGGCGCAGCATGCGCTCGGTGTGGTCGCGCGTCGCCTCCGCCTCGGCCACCACGGTCTCGCCCGGCGCCGCGAGGCCTGCGAGCAGTACGGCGGACTTGAGCTGCGCGGAGGCGGCCGGCGGGGCATAGACGATCGGGATCGGGTCGCGCGCGCCCTGCAAGGTCAGCGGCAGGCGGCCGCCGTCTGCCACGCTGACCGCCCGCGCGCCCATCCGCTCGAGCGGATCGAGCACGCGGCGCTGCGGCCGCGAGCGCAACGAGCCGTCGCCGTCGAACGTCGCCGTGATCGGGCAGCCCGCCACCGCCCCGATCACCAGCCGGCAGCCGGTGCCGGAATTGCCGAAATCGAGCGGCTTTGCCGGCTGCGCGAAGCCCGCAACGCCCACTCCGTGTACCGTCCAGGCCCCCTCGCCCACCCGTTCGACGTTCGCCCCGAGGGCGCGCATCGCCTTGCCGGTATTGATCACGTCCTCGCCCTCGAGCAGGCCCTCGATGCGGGTTTCGCCCACCGCCAGCGCGCCCAGAATGAGCGCGCGGTGCGAGATCGACTTGTCGCCCGGCACACGCACGCGCCCCTTCAGGCCGGCGGAACGGCGGGCGGCGAGCGGCGCGATGGTCTGATCCACGGGAAAGGCCTCCTGCGGCCCCTCCTAACACGCGGCGGCGCGGCTTCGGGAGGGGCTTTTCGGGCCGAAAATCGGTTGTTTTCAGCTATTGACAGGGACGCAGCGAGAGGCCAAGTCAAGCGCCGTTTTCAAACATGCAGGAATCCCGCCGGTGGCTAAACCCGAGCTTGGCACCAAACGCCTTTGCGCCAGTTGCGGCGCGAAATTCTATGACTTGAGCAAGGATCCGATCGTCTGCCCGAAATGCGAGACGGTGTTCCATCCCGTCGTGCTGAGCACGCGCTCGCGGCCGTCCGAGGCGGCGCGCACGCCGGTCGCGCCGTTGGCGCCGGTGGCCGCCGAGGTTCCGGAGACCGCCGATGTCGAATTGGTCTCGCTCGAAGAGGCCGACGCGGAATCCGGCGGCGGCAAGAAGGCGGCCGCCACCGCGGACGTCGATGCTGATGCCGAAGGCGACGACGTCGAGGTTGCTGACGACGGCGCCGAGGACGATACCTTCCTCGAAACCGACGAGGACGAGGGAGACGACGTCTCCGACATCGTCGGCGGCGAGCGCGAGGACGAGGAGGACACTTGAGCGCCACGCGCTTTTGTGGTCTCAGGGGCGTTGCGCCCTGACGCCCAAGGGCCGCTCAAGACATTCGATACGGCGCGGAGGTCCCAACGCCGCGCCAGAGATGGGGCCATAGCTCAGCTGGGAGAGCGCCTGCATGGCATGCAGGAGGTCAGCGGTTCGATCCCGCTTGGCTCCACCATCTTATGATCTGACCGATGACCCATCGCTCGGGCAGCGCCGACTTGCCGCTTCACGGAGGCCGCGTGCCGCCGTGGCTCGGCGAGCGCATGACGCGTCTCGGCGCGGTGATCAGCCAGGCGATCGTGCATCATTACGGCCGCGACGAACTGCTGCGTCGCCTCGCGCATCCGTTCTGGTTCCAGTCGTTCGGCTGCGTGATGGGGATGGACTGGCACTCGTCCGGCATTACGACGAGCGTGATCGGGGCGCTGAAGCGCGGGCTTGCGCCGCTCTCCGGCGAGCTCGGCCTGCATGTGTGCGGCGGCCGCGGCAAGCATTCGCGCAAGACGCCGGAGGAACTCCTCGCCGTCGGCGAGCGTACCGGCATCGACGGCGCCGCGCTCGCGACGGCAAGCCGGCTGGTCGCCAAGGTCGACAGCGCGGCGGTGCAGGACGGTTTCGATCTTTATCTGCACGGCTTCATCGTCAGCGACGACGGCAAGTGGGTCGTCGTGCAGCAAGGGATGAACGGCGATGCCCGGCAGGCGCGGCGCTATCACTGGCTGTCGGAAGGCCTGACGAGCTTCGTCGACGAGCCGCACAGTGCCATCGACGGCCCGCAGCAGGGTGTGATCGTCAACCTGACGGATCACCGCGCCGAGGCCTCGCGCGGCGCGCAGCTCACATTGCTCGACGAGCTCGGCCCCGACGGCATCGCGCGCGAATTGGCAGCGCTGGAGGGATACAGCGAGCCGCCGGCATTGCAGCCGCTGTTGCCGCATCTGATCATGCCGGCGCATCACGACGTGCGTCCGACCGACGTTCATGCGCGACGCCTGCGCGGCACGCTCGCGGCGGCGGCGGATCGTGGGCCGCAGGACTTTGCGCAGTTGCTGCTCACGCCCGGCGTCGGCGCGCGCACCGTCCAGGCGCTGGCGATGGTCGCCGAGGTGGTGCACGGCGCGCCCTACCGCTTCACCGATCCGGCGCGCTTCTCGCTCGCGCACGGCGGCAAGGACCGGCACCCGTATCCGGTGCCGATCACGGTCTATGACGAGACGATCCGTGTGCTGAAATCCGCGATGCAGAACGCAAAGCTCGGTCGCGACGAGGAGCTTGGCGCATTGAAGCGGCTCGACGAACAGGCTCGCACGCTCGAGCGGCGCGCCAACGGCCCGTCTGTGAGCGAGGTCATCGCGCAAGAGCGCGAGCGCTCGCATCTCTACGGCGGACGCAGCGTGTTCGGCTGGGAGCCACCGCCGGCGAAGAAGGCCGGGACGGTCTGAACAATGAGCCCCGCCGAAGCGGGGCCCATGATGGTTTCGGATACCTCTACTGCGTGCCC
>DATEKY010000790.1:0-2117 GCA_035277225.1 Xanthobacteraceae bacterium | reverse complement strand
GTGACGCCGCTCTCGGGCGCCTTGAACACTTCCTTCTCGATCACCTTGCCGTCCTCGCCGGTGAACTTGATCGAGATCGTGCCCCTGGTCGGAAACTTGAAGTCGGTCGCGCGATACTGATCGCCGTAGGCATGGCGGCCGATGATGATCGGCTTGGTCCAGCCAGGCACCAGGCGCGGCACGTTGCGGCAGATGATCGGCTCGCGGAAGATCGTGCCGCCGAGGATGTTGCGGATGGTGCCGTTCGGCGAGCGCCACATCTCCTTGAGCCCGAACTCCTTCACGCGGCCCTCGTCCGGCGTGATGGTGGCGCACTTCACCGCGACGCCGACCTCACGGGTCTTGTTCGCCGCATCGACCGTGATCTGGTCGTTGGTCTCGTCGCGCTTCCGGACCGAGAGATCGTAGTAGAGCAGCTCGATGTCGAGATACGGGTGGATCAGCTTGTCCTTGATGAACTGCCAGATGATCCGGGTCATCTCGTCGCCGTCCATCTCGACGATCGGATTGGCAACCTTGATCTTCGCCATCGAGAGTCACCTTTTCAGGACCCGCCCGATGCGTTCATCATCGAGCGGGTCATAGCCAGACGGCCGCCGCACTCCGGGTCAGAGCGCGGCGAGTGCGGCGTTCAGCGTGGCGCTCGGCCGCATCGCGGCCGACGTCTTGGCAGCATCGGGCTCGTAGTAACCGCCGATGTCGACCGGCTTGCCTTGCGCGGCGATCATCTCGCCGTTGATCTTGGCCTCGTTCTTGGCGAGCGTCTCGGCCAACGGCTTGAAGCGGGCCTGCAGTTCCTTGTCCTTGGTCTGCGCCGCCAGCGCCTGCGCCCAGTAGAGGGCGAGATAGAAATGGCTGCCGCGATTGTCGAGCTCGCCGACCTTGCGCGCCGGCGAGCGGTTGAACGTGAGGATCTTGCCGATGGCCGTATCGAGCGTCTCGGCCAGAACCTGCGCCTTGGCGTTCTTGTAAGTGTCCGCCAGATGCTCGAGCGACGCGCCGAGCGCGAGGAATTCGCCGAGCGAATCCCAGCGCAGATAGCCTTCGGTCTGGAATTGCTCGACGTGCTTGGGTGCCGAGCCGCCGGCGCCGGTCTCGAACAAACCGCCGCCTTCCATCAGCGGAACGATCGACAGCATCTTGGCCGAGGTGCCGAGCTCCATGATCGGGAACAGATCGGTCAGATAGTCGCGCAGCACGTTGCCGGTGACCGAGATCGTGTCCTGTCCCTTGCGGATGCGCTCGAGCGAGAACTTCATCGCTTCGACCGGCGCCAGAATGCGGATGTCGAGCCCCTTGGTGTCGTGGTCCTTTAGATACTTCTCGACCTTGGCGATCACCTGCGCGTCATGCGCGCGATTCTTGTCGAGCCAGAACACCGCCGGGGTGCTGGTGAGGCGCGCGCGGCGCACCGCGAGCTTGACCCAGTCCTGGATCGGCGCGTCGCGCAGCTCGCACATGCGGAAGATGTCACCGGTCTCAACCGGACGCTCCAGCAGCACCTTGCCGTCGTCGGCGACGACGCGGACGGTTCCGCCGGCGGGCATTTCGAAGGTCTTGTCGTGCGAGCCGTATTCCTCGGCCTTCTGCGCCATCAATCCGACGTTCGGGACCGACCCCATGGTCTTCGGATCGAACGCGCCATGCGCCTTGCAGTCATCGATCACCGCCTGATAGAGCCGCGCATAGCTGCGATCCGGGATCGCCGCCATGACGTCGTGCAGCTTGCCGTCGGCGCCCCACATGCGCCCGGAATCGCGGATCATCGCCGGCATCGAGGCGTCGACGATCACGTCGCTCGGCACGTGCAGGTTGGTGATCCCCTTGTCGGAATTGACCATCGCGAGGCCCGGCCGCTTCGCGTACTCGGCCGCGATATCGTCCTTGATCGCTTTCTTCTCGGCCTCCGGCAGCGTCTCGATCTTCGCCAGCAGATCGCCGAAGCCGTTGTTGAGATTGACGCCGAGGCGCTTCAAGGTCGCGGCGTGCTTTGCGACAACATCGGAGAAGAAGGCCGACACCGCATGGCCGAAAATGATCGGATCGGCGATCTTCATCATGGTCGCCTTGACGTGCAGCGAGAACAGCACGCCTTCCTTCTTTGCGGCGTCGATCTG
>DATEKY010000789.1:0-4172 GCA_035277225.1 Xanthobacteraceae bacterium | reverse complement strand
TCATTGCCACGACGGTCTTCGAACCCGCGCCCGGATTGGCCACCATGTTCTCGAACGACAGGTGGCCGAGCCGCGGCAACTCGAACGCCTTGCCGGCATCGGTGCCGGTGACCACGAAGGCAAAGCCGCGTCCTTCGCTGCCTGCCTCCTCGCCGGTCAGGTAGATGCGGATGGTCGTGCCGAGCCCGCTGACGGAATCGAAGAACGCCGACACGACCGCGAGGTCGGCCGAGCAGATGTGGTTGAACGCGGTGGTCCCGGGCGTATAGACCGTGCCGGTCGCGAGATCGGTGGTGAAGATATTCGCCCCGCTGGTGATCAGTTCGCCGGCGGAGAGGACCCTGAGCGAGCCGATGTCGATCACCAGCCGGTCGACGAAGGCGCCGGCCGAGCCGTGCGCGCGCACGATGCCGGCATTGCCGGAAAGCTCGTGGTTCAGCAGCACCGTGATGGTGCCGTTGCCGTTGTCGAATGCGCCGATCCCGTCCGGCAGGCCGACCAGCTTCCACGGGGAGCCGGGGAGGCCCTCGCCGGCGCTGAGGATCGAAGTGAAGCTGACGCCGCTTCGCGTCGGTACCAGGTAGGGCGTCTGCGCCGTCGATGGACCGGTTGCCATGGCGCCTCGCTGGCTGCTGGGCTGGATGCGGCTTCAGGAACGCGAGGGTACGCAGCGAATGGATGACGGCGCCTGAGCGACTCGCCGCAAATACGTCTCAACTTGCGCGCAGTGCGGCAAGTATTCAATCGGCGGGTGGGGATAACGAGCCGGGCGCTGCCCGGCGGGAACAGCGCTACGCCGCGCTCGTCCCCTGCAGCAGCTCTTCCATGTCACGCGCGTAATGCGCGCGCTTCTGCTCGAACATCGCGAGATCGGCGCGCTTGACCACCGGTTCCAGCCGCTCGTGCGGCAGGCTGGTCGCCGCGCCCATCGCGAAGCTGAGCGCCGAGCCCGGATAGAACTGGTTGTTCACCTCGGCGAGCCGCGCGATCGCCTCCATCATCGCCTCGCCGCCGTTCGCATCCATGCCCGGCAGCAACACGGCGAATTCGTCGCCGCCGATGCGCGCGGCGTAATGCGGCTTCTCGACCAGCGCGTTGAGCACCTCGCCGGCGCGGCGCAGCAGCGCGTCGCCGACCGAATGGCCGAACTGGTCGTTGGCGAGCTTGAGCCCGTTCAGGTCCGCGATGATGATCGTGACCGGCTGCGGCCCCTTGCGTTCGAGCCGCGCCAGCTCGTCGGCATAGAACGAGCGGTTGTAGAGCTTGGTCAGCACGTCGTGCTTGCCGAGATATTCGAGATACGCTTCCGCCTTCTTGCGCGCCGTGATGTCGGTGAGCGCGACCTGCACCAGCGACCAGTCGCGCTCGCGCCCCGGTAGCACCGAGAACTGCAGGTGCAGGTGCAATTCGCTCCCGTCGAGCGTGTAGTTCATCACCTCGCGGCTCTGGAACAGCTTGCCGTCCCACAGGTCGATCAGCTGCTCGCGGAAATGCTGCTGCATCTCGTCGCGGAACACGTCCGACAGCCGGCCGAGCAGGGTGCCCTTGTCGGGCGCGCCGAACAGCTCGAGCGTGTGGCGATTCACGTCGACCACGCGGATCTCGTTCATGCAGCGCGACACGAATTCCGGATGCACGTCGGTGAACACGCGGAAGTCGACGATGCCGCGGTCGCGCATCTCGTCGAGCAGCCGCTTGATCGCGGAGAAATCCTCGACCCACAGCGATACCGGCGAGTGCTCGAACAGCCCGCGCGCGTAAATCTCGCTCGCAGCGTGCTGGCGCCGCGCGGTCTCGCGCTCGGTGACGTCCTCGATCGCGATCAGCACGCGGTCCCAGGTCGCTTCGTGGTCGGGCAGGATCACACCTTTAAGCTGGATGTCGATGCGCCGCCCGGTGAGCGAGTAGTTGACGGTGTGGCTGGAGAAGCCGCTCTTGCCGTCCCAGAGTTGCACCAGCTCGTCGACGTGGGTCGTGAGCATGTCGTCGCGGAACACGCGATCGAGGCTCGCGACGAGCTGATCGAGGCTCGGCGCCTCGTACAGCGCGAGCGTCGCGCGGTTCACCTTGATGACCTTGATCAGCGCGGAGCATTCCTTCACCCGCCGCGGATCGTCGAGCAGGTAGGCGCGCAGGTCGCTCACGCCGGCGTCGCGCCATGTCGCGAACAGCCGCCTCAGCCCGCTGTAATCCTCGAGCCAGAGCGACACCGGCGCGAGCTCAAACGTCTCGGCGTCGTCGTGATGCGCGGACGGGGTCGCGTCGGCAGAGTTCATGGGGCGCCCATGGATGCGTGGCCGGTCCGCGACTCCCCCGCGCGGCCCGAATCCTCCCAATGTGGGCGGAAACACCTAAGAAACGGTGACCTCGAGAGCGCCGCAGGGGAACCCGGTTCCCGCGCATGCTCAAGCTGGCGTCGGGAACTCCGCTCCACTAACATCGGCGCAACGCCGAACGAATACGGAAAACACGGAGGAAACCCATGCGTCTTGCCATCGCCGCCGTCGCGGCAGCGCTCGCGCTGCAGCCGCTGTCTGCCGGAGCGGTCGAGCTCAACGTCACGCATTTCGGCACCGGCATGTACGGCGTGCCGCACGCGGTCGCGAAGGAGAAGGGGTATTTCAAGGAGGCGGGCCTCGACGTCACCGGCTTCCTCACCTCGGCGGGCGGCGGCACCACGGTGCGCAACGTGCTCGCCTCCGAGTTGCCCTACGGCGAGGTCGCGGTTCCCGCCGTGATCGCGGCCGCGCAGCAGGGGCTCGAGCTCACCATCGTGCACGGCGGCGTCGCGAGCGTCTCGGACCAGGTGTGGATCACCCGCAAGGACGACGAGCGCATCAAGACCGTGCAGGACCTCGCCGGCAAGAAGCTCGGCTATTCGAGTCCCAAATCCGTGACCGACATGATCACCTCGATGATGCTCGACGCCAACAAGCTGACCGGCAAGGTCGACCGCAAGTCGATCGGCGGCGTCGGCTCCGGCCTGACCGCGCTGCGCGAGGGCGCGGTCGACATGACTTACGTCACGCAGCCGGTGTGGGCGCGCGAGAAGAACAATTTCCGCCTGGTGTTCAACTCGACCGAATGGGCGCCGCGCGTGGTGCAGACCGTCGGCGTGGTGAAGACCGAATACCTGAAGAAGCATCCCGACGTGATCCGCGGCATCATCGAGGCGCGGCGCAAGGGCGTCGAATTCATCAAGGCGAACCCGGACGAGTCCGCGAAGATCATGGCGAAGGAGTACAAGATCACCGAGGCCGAGGCGAAGGCCGCGATCGGGGACGTCATTGCCGCCGGCGGGACGTACTGGAGCCCGGGCGATTTCGACTACGAAGGCATGGCGACAATGCTGAAAGGCCTGCAGCTGGTGAAGGCAGTCGAGCCCGGCCCGTTCGACTGGTCGAAGATCGTCGACGACAGCTATCTGCCGGCCGCATTGCGAGGCAAGCCGAAATCGTGAGCGGCCCCGGCTCCGCCGCATGAGCGAGCATCTTCGCGTCGAGGGCGTCACCCGCGTCTATCCTCCCGTGGACCGCCACGCCGCGGTGCATGCGCTCGGGCCGATCGATCTGGCGTTGAAGCAAGGCGAGTTCTTCTCGGTCGTCGGCCCGTCCGGCTGCGGCAAGTCCACCTTGCTCGATGTGGTTGCGGGACTGGCCAAGCCGAGCGCCGGCACGATCCATTTCGAAGGCAAGCCGGTCGCCGGCGAAGTGCCGGACGGTGTCGGCGTCGTGTTCCAGGAGGACGCGAGCTTTCCCTGGCTCACCGTCTACGACAATGCGGCCTTCGCGCTGCGCCGCGCCGGCGTAGCGGATGCGGAGGTGCGCGAGCGCGTGACGAGTACACTTACCTTCACCGGCCTTTCGTCGTTCGCGCAGGCCTATCCGGCGCAATTGTCCGGCGGCATGCGCCAGCGGCTCTGCATTGCGCGCACCTTGGTGATGCGCCCGCGCATGCTGCTGCTCGACGAGCCGTTCGGCGCGCTCGACCAGCAGACACGGCTCTTGATGGGCGATGAACTCCTGAAGCTCTGGCGCGAGACCGGCGCCACCATCCTGCTGATCACTCATTCGCTCGACGAGGCGGCGCTGTTGTCCGACCGGATCGGCGTGATGTCGGCGCGTCCCGGCGTGTTCATCGATCTGGTCGAGACCGGCTGGCAGCGCGACCGC
>DATEKY010000788.1:0-6800 GCA_035277225.1 Xanthobacteraceae bacterium | reverse complement strand
TACGCCGAGAAGGCGCGCGTGCGCGGCGACTGGCTGGTGCCGGTGCCCGCCGGCATGACCGGCCGCGAGGCGATGGCGATCGGCACCGCAGGCTACACCGCGATGCTCGCCGTGATGGCGCTGGAGCGCCACGGCATTACGCCCGAGCGCGGTCCGGTCGTGGTCACCGGCGCGGCCGGCGGCGTCGGCTCGGTCGCGATCGCGCTGCTTGCCAGGCGCGGCTACAAGGTGATCGCCTCGACCGGGCGCCTGCAGGAGGAGCCGTATCTGCGCGGCCTCGGCGCCTCGGAGATCCTCGACCGCAAGGAGCTCTCCGCCGCGGGCAAGCCGCTCGCCAAGGAGCGCTGGGTCGGCGGCATCGATTCGGTCGGCTCGACGACGCTCGCCAACGTGCTCGCCGGCACGCGTTACGGCGGCGCGGTCGCGGCCTGCGGCCTTGCCGGCGGCATGGACCTGCCGACGACGGTTGCGCCCTTCATCTTGCGCGCGGTGTCGCTTCTCGGCATCGACAGCGTGATGTGCCCGCGCGAGGTGCGTCGCGAGGCGTGGAACCGGCTCGCGACCGAACTCGACCGGAGCAAATTGCAGTCGATGACCAACGAAATCCAGCTTCCGGGCGTGCTGGTTGCGGCCCCGGCGATCCTGGATGGCCGCATTCGCGGCCGAATCGTGGTCAAAATCCAGTAAACGCGTTCAGGATTTGGCGACAATCGTCCGGCATATTGGGACACCCGGACGTGGTTAACAGGGAGTTAAACCGGCATGTTGGTGCGTATCGCTGTCGCGTTGTCGGCTGTTGCGTTCGCCGTTCCCGCGCTGGCCGAGCCGTTGAGCGCCGAAGCCGCGCGCCGGTTCGTCGCCGGCAAGCAGTTCAGCTTCACCTGTTTCGAGGGCACCGTGGGCGCCGGCCGCATCTTCAGCGACGGTTCGGTTGCCGGCATGCTGCGCATCCAGGGCTCGGGTCCGGTGCGCTACATGCGCATGCCGGCGGGCACGCTGTTCGCGAAAGGCGAGTCGGTCTGCTCGCACGTGAAGGGCGCGTTCTTCAATCCGTGCTTCAATGTCAACAAGACCAGCGAGAAGAGCTTTCGCGGCGCGGTCTCGGGCTTCGGTTTCGCCTATTGCGATTTCACCCACGGACGCGCGCGCGAGATGATCGCCGCGGTCGGAGCTTCGCCCGGCGACAAGCTGCCGATGCCGCGCTCGATCCGCCGCGCCACCCGGGGCCACGCTCACGCGCCGGTCGCGACATCCACGACGTCGTCGATTCCGGCCACCACGGCATCGACGCCGAGCGCGCCGGTCGCGGCACCGACCACGCCGGTCACCGCGCAGCCGTTGCCGTCGATGGAGCAGACCGGCATGCGCGGGTCGGTCTCGCAGTAGTTTTTCGGAATCCCGGTCAGCGCTTCGTGCGCCCGGGATGACCGCCGATCGCGGTCACTTCTTCGCCGGGAAGATCATGCAGGTCGTGGTGCCGTGCGCGAGCAGGTTGCCGGCGGCATCGCGAATGTCGCCTTCGGCGGTCGCGGTCGTGCGGCCGCGATGGATGATCCGGCCGATCGCACGGATCGGCCCGGTGTCCTTGGTGATCGCGCGCACCAGGTTCACCTTGACCTCGAGCGTTGTGTAGCCTTCGCCCTTCGCCAGCATCGTGTGGACGCAGCAGCCGAGGCATGAATCGAGCAGCGTCATCGCGAAGCCACCGTGCACCGCGCCGAGCGGGTTGTAATGACGGAATTCCGGCAGGCCCTCGAAGGTCGCCTTGCCGTGCTCCACCTCGATCAGCTCGAAGCCGAGCGTCTGTGCGATCGGCGGTGCCGGATAGGTCCCGTCGATCAGCTTCTTCAGGAAGGTCAGCCCGTCGGTCGAGAGCGCCTGATCCTGCGGCGTGACGCCGTATGTCCGCATCGTCTCGTTCACGCCGCGCTCCCGTTGTTTGTCAGCGCATGATCCGAAAAGGCCTGCCTCGGACTTTGATCCGGGGTGGGTACCGGTTTTCGGACAAGATCATGCGCCACCAATCATTGCAAAAAAAGCACGATCGTTCGTTTTTATCAAGAGCTTCACGCAATCACTACGACAGCCCTTCTATCGTCTTGCGCTGTTTCGTGATTTCACCCGCGGCGAAATCCATGAAGGCGCGTACGCGCGCGGTCTGCCGCAGGTCCGCATGCGTCAGCAGCCAGATCCCGTTGGCGAGATCGGGCAACGGGCCGGTGAGGCGGGTCAGCCCCGGCGTCGATGAGCCGATGAAGCAGGGGAGGACTGCGAGTCCCATCCCGGCAGCCGCCGCTTCGGCGAGACCGAGCACGGTGTTGATCCGATAGACCACGCGCCCGGGCGCGGCGCGATCCTTCAGCCATCGCGCGGCCTTCAGGTTGGCGAGGTTGTCGCCGAACCCGATCCAGTCGGCCGAGCGCGCGTCGCTCTCCGCGTCGAACGCCTCGGGCGCCTTGTCGCTTGCGCCGAACACCGCCCACGCGATGCTCGCGGCGCGCCGCCCGATCAGCGCGTCGGGCGGACGATCGGTTGCGCGTACCGCGACGTCGGCATCGCGCTTGGACAGATTCAGCGCCTGGTTCGATACCACGACGTCGAGGACGATCTCCGGATAGGCCTTGCGGAATCCCGCGAACACGCCGGTCATCAGGTGCACCAGCACGGTGTCGTTGGTGGTGATGCGCAATTCACCCGACGGACGCAGGTCGTGGCCGGTCACCTGCCGCTCGAATGTAATGATGTCCTCGCCCATGCGTTCGGCGAGCCGCACCATCTCCTCGCCGCAGGGCGTCAGCGCGTAGCCTCCGCGGCTGCGCTCGAACAGGCGCGAGCCGAGTTGCGTTTCGATCTGCGCCAGGCGGCGGAACACGGTCGAATGATTGACCGACAATTCAGTCGCCGCGCCCCCAAGCGAACGGGTGTCGGCGATCGCCTTCACGTAGCGAAAATCGTCCCAGGAGAGCATTCGCGGCTCATTGCATCGATGCAATATCGATTGGGCGATCATACTCATTGTCTTGCAGAATAAGCAACGGCATATCCCACCCATCGGCAGCGCATTCCGCGCCGCATCCGAAATTCAGGAAGGGCACCGTGTCATGAATCCTCTCTCTCCCATTGACCAATCCACCGCGCCGTATGGCGTTTTCGTGTTGCGTGCATCGCTCGGCATCATGTGGATCGCGCATGCGCTGATGAAGTACGTGCTTTTTACCATTCCGGGCTTTGGCGGCTTTCTCGCCAAGGTCGGTTTCCCTGCGGAGCTTGCCTGGCCGGTTTTTCTCGCCGAACTGATCGGCGGCGTGCTGATCCTCACCGGCGTCTATGCGCGCCACGTCGCGCTGCTGCTCATCCCGGTGATGGCCGCTGCCTCGACCGTGCACATTGGCAATGGCTGGATCTTTTCCAACACGGGCGGCGGCTGGGAATATCCGGCGTTCCTGATCGTGGCCTCGTTCGCGCTCTGGCTCCTCGGCGACGGCGCCTTCGCGCTGCGCTCGCGCCCGCTGTGGTTCCTCGGCACGGCACGCCCCGCGCTCGCCTAATTCATCCGAGTTGAGTTGAAGGCGCCGGTCCCTCGCGGGGCCGGCGTCTCGCCATGTTCAGGCTTGCGGCGCGGTCTGCGCCTCCGGCGGCTTTGCGAACAACAGCCGCCGGTACAGGAACCAGATCCCGACCAGCACCAGCCCGAGCCCGATGAAGGAGAGCGAGCGCCACACGCCGGCGAGCCCGGCCATGTCGAGCAGGAACACCTTCGCGACGGTGATCAGCACCACCGCAACTGCGCAGAGTCGCACCGGAGCCGAGCGCAATCCCATGCCGACGACGAGCAGCACCACGCCGAAGGCGAGCCACACGGCCGAGTAGGTATAGCCCTCGGCGCCGCTGACCGGGCCGGCGTTCAGGCGCGGCCCCTGATAGAAGCGCGCGACCTGGAACGAGAGGTATGTCAGCGCGAGCACCACCGCGGTGACTGCCGCAACCGTGCGGTACCATTGCGGGCGCGTTTGCCGCGTCATCAGGCCGATTGCCGCGGCAAGCATTGCCGGGATCGCGTAGCCGAGCAGGTTGAGGTTCAGGAACACGCCGCCGACATTGGTGCTCCAGATCCACGGGTTTTCCAGCAGCAGCAGCCCGAACACGATCGCCAGCAGGCAGAGGCCTGCGATCGTGAGCGCGCCGACATCGTGCACGATCGAGTTGGTGCGCAGGCGCAGCCGCTCGAGCCCGATCACCATCGCGAGGCCGCCACTCACCTGCAGCGCGATCTCGGTGAGGCCGGCGGAGGCATAGTAGATGTCACCGCCGTAGAGGTAGTGGCGAATCTGCAGCGTGGCGGTGAGCACCGTGAACAGGATCGCGCCGGCATCGACGATGCGCGAAGGCACATCGTCGGCGCGCTTGCGCAGCAGCGAGCCCGCGACCCAGAAGGCGAGCGCCGGCACGCCGTAGCCATAGAGGATCCAGTTGAAGATCGGCGTGGTGCCGGCGTCCCAGACGATGTGTGGGTCGTGGCCGATCCGCAGCATGACGAGCGCGACCAGCACGCCGCACATCGTACGCAGCCACGGCAGCGGACGATGCTCGGCGACGTAGGCGGTGCCCGGCACCATCAGGGCGAGCGCAACGGTGAGCCAGCCTTTTTCCAGCGCGAAGGTCAGCGCCAGCGCGAGCGCCGCGATCGAGCCGGTCGCGAAGATCGCGGCGGCTGATGGCTGGCCGGGACGCGGCTCGCGCTTGGTGAGCATGTCGGTCGCGACCGCGAACAGCGAAGCGCCGAGCAACGCAAGCGCCGCGAAGGGAAGCGAGCGCTCGAAGCCGTAGATGCGGTAGTAGAGCGCGACCAGAATGGCGAGCGGGGCAAGGACCGCGGTCGCGGCCCAGATGATCGGCGCTTCCGGCCGCGGCGAGCGGCCTTGCGCCAGGAAACCGGCGCCGGCGAACAGCGCCGCGAATGCGCCGCCGAGCGCGAGATGCGTGCCGTAGAGGACACGCGACGGATCGGGCGCAACCGCGGGACCGCCGGGCACGACCAGTGTGCTCCACTGGATCTCGACCGCCCAGTCGGCGATCACCAGCGCTGCAAGTGCGCCCGCGACCGGCACGGCCGCGACCGCCGCATCAGTGCGCCATGCGATCGCGACCGTCGCGACGGCAAGGCCCGAGAATGCGATCAGCGTGAAACCGTCGTGGTCGCGCGCCAGCACCAGCACGGCGGCGGCGAACAGGAAGGCAGCAATTGCGCCGGAGGATACCGGATCGGTGCGGCCTGCTTCGGCGTCAGGCCCGTAGATGAGACCGGAGACGAGCAGCGCGGCGACGAGCGCAAAGCCGAGCACGAGGTAGAGCGCGACCGGTGCGGGACTGAAGCGAAGGTCCGCGATACCGGCAAATGCCCAGAGCACCGCAAAGGCGACCGCGCTGACCGCGAGCCAGCGCCACAGCCGTGCGCGCGCCAGCGCGAACGACGCAGCGGTTACGACGACGAGGTAGAGGTAGAGCGCCCAGTAGTTCGGCTGCGCGGTCGAAACCAGCAGCGGCGCGACGAATGCACCGAGCTGTCCGAGCGCGGCGAGCCACGGCCCGTGCAGCAGCGCGGCGGCGAGCGTCGCGAGCGCCACGATGCCGAGCAGCACGAAGGCGACGGCGGGCCCGATGAATTCGTAGAGCGCATAGGCGGCGTAGATCGTTGCGAATGCGACGGTGGTGCCGGCCGCGGTGAGCATGGCCGGCATGTTGGCGGTCGGGACGCTGTCGATCGGCAGCGTGAACTCGTAGCGCCGCATCCATTCGCCGCCCGCGATCAGCACTGTGGCGAGCAGCCCGCCGAGGAACACGCGCACGCCGGGGCCGATCAGGCCGGCCTCGATCGAATACTGCACCATGAAGATGCCGCCGAGCGCGAGCGCGAGGCCGCCGATCCACACCACCCAGCTCGCGCCGAAGCGTTCCTCGAAACTCTTCGCGGTCGGCAGAGCGGGGGCAGGAGGGGGCGGCGGCGGCGGTGGTGCGGCAAACGCTTCCTGGCTCGGCTGCTCGATCGCGGCCTCTTTCATGGCTTCGGCGGGCGCGGGCGGCGCGGGCGTTTCAGCCGGCAGCGGCGGCGCCTCGGGCGTGGGTTCGGGCGCGGCTTGCGGAGGCGCGGTCCGGCGCGGTGCAAGCTGCTGATTCAGGAAGGCGATGTGTTGTTCGAGCAGCGCCACGCGGTTGCGCAGGCTGAACACCAGCACGATGGCGATGATCGCCCCGATGATGGCAATGAATTCCATGACAGCCCCTCAGACCTGGCGCGTGGGCGCGGTCGCCGGCGGCGGACCTGCGCACGTATTGGTCGCCACATCCGTGAACTTAGTTCAAAAATGAACGACGTTCAAGACCGTCCGCCGACCCGCAGCCCCGGGGCAGGGCGCTCGGCCAGCACTTCGCGGCGGAAGCGGAACAGCGCCGCCGGCCGTCCGCCGGTTTCGGTCGAGGTCTCACCGGTCGGCTCGACCAGCGCGGTGCTTTCGACCAGCCGGCGGAAGTTCTGCTTGTGCACGAGGCGGCCGGAGATCGCCTCGACGGTGTGCTGCAGCTCGGTCAGGGTGAACTCGGCCGGCATCAGCTCGAACACTACGGGGCGGTATTTGAGCTTGGCGCGCAGCCGCGCGATCGCGGTCGCCAGGATGCGGCGGTGATCGAAGCGCATCGGTTCGCCGAGGCTTGGCAGCTCATCGCGTTTCAGCGCGGCATCGCGGCCGTCGCGCTTCGCCTCCTCGATCAGGCCGGCCTCGTAGAGCATCTCGTAGCGGTCGAGG
>DATEKY010000787.1:0-2516 GCA_035277225.1 Xanthobacteraceae bacterium | reverse complement strand
AATCGGCAGGCAATCCACATCGATACCGAGCTCGGCGAGATCGTGCGCGATCAGCCGCGCGCCGAGTTTCGCCGCGGCCAGTCCCGCGGCGCGGTCGCGGTCGTAGACCGCGCCATAGAACGCGCCCGGCGGATAGGCCGGCCAGTGCGGCGCCTTCAGGCGCTGTACCCGTCCGCCCTCCTGGTCGATCAGCACCGGCGCATTGCGCCCGACCGCCTCGCGCAGTTCGGCGACCAGCGTGCGCACCTGCGCCGGGGTGTCGATATTGTAGCCGAACAGGATGAAGCCCCAGGGGTCGGACTCGCGCAGGAAAGCGCGCGCCTCCGCGCTGAGCGAAAGGCCCGGAACGCTGGTAATGACGGCGCGTGCGGCCATGGGCGCGGCTTAACTGCGCCGCTCCGGGGGGTCAAGCAGGGCAGTTCCACGCCCTGGCTGGCGGCCGGACCCGAGTGGAACCGCGGCCAGCCGCCTCAATCGACCTGCAGCCCGCCCGACTTGATCGGGCCTTCCCAGCGCGCGACCTCCTCGACGACGAATTTGGCGAGGTACTCCGCGCTGCGGCGCTCGGGCGCGATGCCGGTCACGCCGATCTCGAGCATGCGCGCCTTGATCGCCGGGGTGTCCATCGCGGCGTGCGTCACCGTATTGAGCTTGTCGACGATCTCCTTCGGCGTGCCCTTCGGCAGGAAGAATGCCGTCCAGGTGGTGACGTCGTAGTCGGCGAGCCCCTGCTCGTGCGCGGTCGCCAGATCCGGCATCAGCGGCGAGCGTTCCTTCGACAGCAGCGCGAGCGCCTTCACCTGCTTGCCCGTGATCAGCGCGACCGCCGCGCCGAGATTGCCGCAGACATAGTCGATCTGCCCGCCGATCAGATCGTTGGTGGCCGGCGCCGAGCCGCGATAGGGAACGTGGGTGACGTTGGCGCCGACCCGCGCGTTGAGCAGCGAGCAGGCGAGATGCGTGGTCGAGCCCGCGCCGGCCGAGCCGTACTGCATCTTCGCGCCATTCTGTTTCAGCAGCGCCGTGAACTCCGCGAAGGTATTCGCCGGCAGGTCCTTGCGCACCTCGAGCACCATCGGCTGCTCGGAGAACAGCGCCACGGGCGCGAAGTCGTTGATCGCGTCGTAGCGCCGCTTCTTGTAGATGGTCTGGTTGTAGGCATGCGTGCCGACGGTGCCGAGCAGGAACGTGTATCCGTCGGGCTTTGCCGAGATCACGCGATTGACGCCGACGATGCCGCCGGCGCCGGTCGTGTTCTCGACGATCACCGTCTGCCCGAGCAGTTCGCCCATCCTCACCGCCATGATGCGGCCGAGCACGTCGAACGTGCCGCCCGCGGCGAAAGGCACCACCATGGTGACCGGCCGCGACGGATAGGGCTGCGCCTGCGCGGCGGCCGGCGCGAGCACCGCCGCAACAGCCAGCGCCTTGATGACATCGCACTTCATGTTAGCCCCCTCGCCTTCACGCCTACGCGCATCAGCCGCGCGTGTGATCTAGCATTTCCCGATGCCGGACGCGAAATCGGCGCCGCGCGGGTTGCGCGGCGCCGTGATGACGAGAGCTCGATCAGTGAGATTGGGCGGTCAGTTCCGCTGCACGATGCACTGGCCGCCGGCGTCCTTCAGATTGTTGCAGAACGCCGTCGCCTGTTCGGCGGTGGCGAACGAACCGACATGGACGCGGTACCAGACGCCGTTCTGGCCGATTTCGGCGCGGCGGATGGTCGGCTCGCGTCCGCCCAGCACGGAGGGATATTTCTGCTGCAGTATCTTGTAGGAGGACTGCGCCTCGGCCTCGCTCTTCTGCGCCGAGACCTGCACCAGATAAGCGCCCGATGCCGGCGTGCGCGACGCCGTCTTGGTGCGCGGCGCGGGATCGGACGGAGGCGCGATCGCCATCGGGGCGCTCTTGGCCGGGGCCGCGGGCGGCTGCGCCGTCGCGGTTGCGGTCGCATCGCTCATGGTGTCGGGCCGGATCGTCTGCGTCTTCACCCGCTTCGGCTCGTTGAAGGCCCCGCCCGCCGTCGATGGCGGCGGCGGTGCGACCAGTGGCGCCGGTGCGGTTGGCGCGAACGCAGTCTGCGGTGCGCTCGGGCGCGGCTGCGGCGGAACCGGCAGCGACACCGGCTGCTCCTCGCGCGGCACGATGCGCTCGGTCGAAACTGCGCCGACACGCTCCTGGAACGGCTTGCTGCTGGCCTGCGCGTCGGCGGGCGGTGCGGGCGGCGGAACGATCTTGGCCGGCGCGGTATCTGCCTTGATGACCGGCGGGTTGGCGCTGCCGCCCGGGCTCGAGGTGTAGGCGCGATAGCCGAACGCGCCGGCCGTGCCGATCACCGCGAGGCCGACGACGGCCGCAACCGTCATCAGCGCGCCGCGGCGACGGCTCGGTGCCACGGCATCCTCGCCGTGCGGCGGCAGGTGGCCGTCCTCGGCGTAATAATGATCGCCGTCGTAGTCGCCGGCCGGGGGCCGCGCGACGCGATAACGGTCGTCATATTGGTCGTGCGCGGC
>DATEKY010000786.1:0-3390 GCA_035277225.1 Xanthobacteraceae bacterium | reverse complement strand
GGCAAGATCGAAGGCGTGAGCGGGAAGCTCAGCGACATCGCGTGGATGGATTGATCGCTGTTTTTCGAATCCTCATCCTGAGGTGCCCTGCGCAGCAGGGCCTCGAAGGATGGCCGCAAACACCGAGCTTGCCGCCATCCTTCGAGACGGTCGCGACGCTGCCGCGTCGCGACCTCCTCAGGATGAGGCCGGAGATATTACGCGACTAGGTTTTTCTCGCGTGATCTTGTCTGAAAACCGCTTCGCACTTTTCGGGATCACGCGGCCGCCTTCTTCAGATTCTCCGCCGCCTTGTCCCAGTTCACCACGTTCCACCAGGCCTTGAGATAGTCGGCGCGGCGGTTCTGGTACTTGAGATAATAGGCGTGCTCCCAGACATCGACGCCGATGATCGGCCTGGCGCCGAGCGCGATCGGCGTGTCCTGGTTGGCCGTGGTGATCAGTTCGATCTTCTTGTCCCTGTTCACCACCAGCCATGCCCAGCCGGAGCCGAAGCGCGCAGCGGCGAGCGCTGCGAACCGCTCCTTGAAGTCGGCGACATCCTTCCACGAGCTTTCGATCGCCTTCTTGACGTCGCCCGTGGGCTCCTTGGCGCCGCCCGGCGTCATCAGCTCCCAGAAGAAGGTGTGGTTCCAGTGGCCGCCGAGATTGTTCTTCACCTGGGTCTGGATCTGCAGCGGGACGTAGGCGGCATCGGTGAGCGTCTTCTCGATCGGCGTGGTGCCGAGCTCGGGCACCTGCTTGGCGAACTCGTTGCACGCGTTGACATAGGCCGCGTGATGCCGGTCGTGGTGGATCATCATGGTCTGCGCGTCGATGTGCGGCTCGAGCGCGTCGTTGGCATAGCCGAGCGGCGGCAGCTTGAACGGCGCCTCGGCCGCGGGCTGGGCCTGGGCGAAGGCCAGCGTGGGGGCGAAGCTGCCGGCCGCGAATGCGGCGGATCCGAGCAGCTTCAGGCTTTCGCGTCTGTTCATGGCTTGGTTTCCTTGTGACAATTGGGCCGGGCGTCGTTCCGACGCGCCCCCTGGCGCGAATCGCCCTCCGCAATAGAACGCCGAGTTCCCGAACTTGTTGCGGCCGGGAACCGGAAAAGAGCGAGGAATTTCATGGGGCCGAAGGTCACACTCGATCACTGTGTCGTGCATGTCTCGGATTGGGCGCGCTCGAACGCGTTTTATGCCCGCGTGATGGGCGCCGAGGTGGTCGCGCGCGGCAAGGGCTTTGCGTATCGGTTCGGCGATCAGCAGCTCAACCTGCATGGACCGGGCCTCGATCCCACACCGGTGGCGCGCGATCCGGTGCGGCCGGGCAACAGCGATCTTTGTTTTGTGTGGCCGGGGCCGATCGCGGACGCGGCGGCGCATCTGCGCGATTGCGGCGTGGAGATCGAGCTTGGGCCGGTCGAGCGGGCAGGGGCCCAAGGGGACGGGATGAGCGTCTATTTCCGCGATCCGGACGGGTCGCTGCTGGAATTCATCTCCTACAGCGGGAATCGCCGATAACGCCATGAGCTAGTGGAGGAAACACGATGGCGATAAACCATGATCCGACCGTGCTTCCGGACGATCTGCCGGCGCCGCAGGACGATGGCGCGGCGCGCCATCTGACCGGCGCGCGGCTGCCGGACATCGCGCTCGCGGCGACCGACGGCGCGTCGGTGAACCTGTCGCGGCTGACCGGCCGCACCGTGGTCTACATCTATCCGCGCACCGGCCGGCCCGGACAGGCGCTGCCGACCGGCTGGGACGCGATCCCGGGGGCGCGCGGCTGCACGCCCCAGTCGTGCGGCTTCCGCGATCATTTCGCCGACCTGAAGCGGCTGGGCGTCGCGCATCTGTACGGCCTCTCGACCCAGACGACCGACTATCAGCGCGAGGCGGCCGAGCGGCTGCACCTGCCGTTCGCGATCCTGTCGGACGAGCAGCTCGCCTTCACGCGCGCGCTTAGCCTGCCGACCTTCTCGGTCGACGGCATGACCTTGATCCGCCGCATGGCCTTCGTGATCGACGACGGTGTGATCACGCACGTGTTCTATCCGGTGTTTCCGCCGGACAAGAGCGCCGAGGACGTGGTGGATTGGCTCAGCGCATGATCCCGAAAAGTGGGAACCGGTTTCCCGCCTGCGCGAAGCCTTGGCACAGTCCTCTCGCGTGGATCAATGCTTCGGCGGGCGTAGGCAGGTCGGATAAGATCATGCGCCATCCAAGTAGGCCCGCACGCTCGCGAACACCGCGCGGAACATGTCGGTCGTCAGCACGCCGGTATTCGTGTTGTAGCGCGAGCAGTGATAGCTATCGAACAGCGCGAGATTGCCGACGGTGTGTCGGGCGCCATGCGCGAACGGCGCGGCCGCGAGCCGCTGACCCATCGCCCGCAGCGTCGATTCATGCGCGATGCGGCCGAGCGCCACGATCGCGCGCAGCTGCGGCATCGCGGGAATGCGTTGCGCCAGGTATGCGTCGCGGCAGGTGTTGATCTCGGCCGGCGTCGGCTTGTTCTCCGGCGGCACGCAATGCACCGCGTTGGTGATGCGCGCATCGATCAACGTCAGGCCGTCGTCTACCCGCGCGTCGAACGTGCCGCGCGAGAAGCCGTATTCCTTCAGGGTCGCGTAGAGCAGATCGCCGGCATAATCGCCGGTGAACGGACGTCCAGTGCGGTTGGCGCCCTGCAAGCCCGGTGCGAGGCCGACAATCGCAAGCCGTCCGTTTCGGTCCCCGAACGAAGGAACCGGTGCGTTGAACCAATCCGGTTTTTGCGCGCGGTTGGTGTCGCGGAAGGCCGCCAGCCGCGGGCAAAGCCGGCAGTCTCGGTCGGGCTCGGGGGTGGAGGGGCGGGGAGAAGCTTTGGCCGGAGCCGGGCTTTTAGTCGTCGAAGTCGTCGCCATCGCCCCTCGACGCTAGCGTGGTCGCCCGCTGCAGGAACTGCGGCGCATGGTGGCGCGGCTCGCGGGGGGCGGGGCGTTCTGACGGGTCGCGCCCGAGCTTGGATTGCAGCTCGACCAGGTCGGTGAAGACGTCGGCCTGGCGGCGCAATTCGTCGGCCACCATCGGCGGCTGGGTCGAGATGGTCGACACCACGGTCACCCGCACGCCGCGCCGCTGCATCGCCTCGACCAGCGAGCGGAAGTCGCCGTCGCCGGAGAACAAAACCATATGATCGATATGCCCGGCCAACTCCATGGCATCGACCGCGAGCTCGATGTCCATGTTGCCCTTCACCTTGCGGCGACCTGAGGCGTCGATGAACTCTTTGGTCGCCTTGGTGACGACGGTGTAGCCGTTGTAGTCGAGCCAGTCGATCAGCGGCCTGATGGACGAATACTCCTGGTCCTCGATCACTGCCGTGTAATAGAACGCGCGCATTAGATAACCGCGCGATTGGAACTCT
>DATEKY010000785.1:0-3755 GCA_035277225.1 Xanthobacteraceae bacterium | reverse complement strand
AAGCTGATGTCCAGTCGTAGGGTGGGCAAAGCGCGTCGGCGCGTCAGCGGCGATGCGCGTGCTCACGCGCACACGGCACCGTGTCGCGGTGGGCTCGGCGCGCAAGCGCGCGCCTTAGCCCACCCTACGAGAGATGTTACGCCGCTTCGGACGACGGCTGCGCCAGGATCGCGTAAAGCGCGTCGGCATCGCGCGTCTCGCGCAGCCGCGTCACCACGTCGGCCTCGCGCAACAGCCGCGCGACGCGGGCGAGCGCCTTCAGGTGATCGGCGCCCGCGCCTTCCGGGGCGAGCAGCAGGAAGATCAGATCGACCGGCTGGCCGTCGAGCGACTCGAAGTCGATGCCGCGCTCGAGTCGCGCGAACAGACCGATCAGCTTTTCGAGCTTTGGCAGCTTGCCGTGCGGGATCGCGATGCCGTTGCCGACCCCGGTGCTGCCCAGCTTCTCGCGCTGCGTCAGCGTCTCGAAAATCAGCCGCTCGCTCTGCCCGGTCAGCTTGGCGGCGCGCGCCGAGAGCTCCTGGATCGCCTGCTTCTTGCCGTTCACTTTGAGCGCCGGAATGATCGCATTCGGCGTGACGAGATCGGTGAGCGGCATTGCAACCGGTCCGGAGTGGAGGGGTATGGTTGTTGGAGGGAAGGCGGCGGTTTATAGGCGGCGCCCGGCCGCGTCAATGGGAAGGGGATGGGGGATCCACCCATCCGACATTGCCGTCGGGACGGCGATAAACCAGGTTAATCCGGCCGTGGCCGGCGTGGCGAAACACCACCACCGGCGCCCCGGTCATGTCGAGTTCCATCACGGCTTCGCTGACCGAAAGCTGCTTCAGCGCCGTGGTCGATTCCGCGACGATGACCGGGTTGAACTCGATCACCTCGTCGTCGTTGTCCTGCGCCGGCGCCTCGATCACGTAGCTCGGTGCATCGACGACGGCGCCGTCCTGACGTGCCCCGTGGTGGTCTTTCAGCCGCCGCTTGTAGCGCCGCAGCCGCCGCTCGATGCGCAGCGCGGCCTGATCGGCGCTCGCATAGGCGTCCGCGGCGTTCGCCTCGGTGTGCAGCGTGATCCCCGAGTCGAGATGGATCGCGCATTCGGTGCGGAAACCGAAGCCCTCCTTCTCGACCGTGACGTGGCCGGAATAGCCTCCGTCGAAATACTTGCTCAGAGCCTCGACGACCCGCGCGCTGACGCGTTCGCGCAATGCTTCGCCGATGTCGAGGTTTTTTCCCGAGATGCGAAACGGCATAGGCGCCTCCGCTCTCCTGTCGCACTTATCATCACGTAGGCGCGGCACAAGCCGGCGTCAACGCGACTTATTCGTGGAGCATGATCTTGTCCGAAAACCGGTACCCACTTTTCGGGATCATGCTCTCAGGACGCCGCGGCGGCCAGTGCCTGCTTCTCGCGTCGGCGTTGCACCGACGACGGTATCCGCATCGCCTCGCGATATTTTGCTACCGTTCGGCGCGCGATGTCGATACCGGCTTCGCGCAGCTTGTCGACGATCGTGTCGTCGGACAGCACGGCGGCGGCGGCCTCCGCGTCGATCAGCTGCTTGATGCGGTGGCGCACCGCCTCGGCCGAATGCGCCTCGCCGCCATCGGACGCCGCGATCGAGGAGGTGAAGAAGTATTTCAGCTCGAAGATGCCGCGGCTCGTCGCCATGTATTTGTTGGCGGTGACGCGCGAGACGGTCGACTCGTGCATCCCGATCGCGTCGGCGACGATCTTCAGGTTGAGCGGGCGCAGGAACTGCACGCCGTGCGCAAAGAAGGCGTCCTGCTGGCGCACGATCTCGGTCGAGACTTTCAGGATCGTCTTGGCACGCTGATCGAGCGCGCGGATCAGCCAGGTCGCGGTCTGCAGGCAATCCGCCAGATAGGTCTTCTCCTGCTCGCTCTTCGCGGTCTTGGACACCTTGGCGTGATAGGACTGGTTCACCAGCACTTTCGGCAGCGTGTCGGAATTCAGCTCGACCAGCCAGGAGCCGTCCTGCGCGGCGCGCACGAACACGTCGGGCACGATCGGCTGCACCACCGCGGAGCCGAAGGCGAGGCCGGGCTTCGGGTTGAGCCGGCGGATCTCGGCGATCATGTCGGCCAGATCCGCGTCGTCCACGCCGCACAGGCGGCGCAACGCCGCGAAGTCGCGCCGCGCCACCAGATCGAGATGCGCGACCAGCGCCGCCATCGCGGGATCGAAGCGATCGCGCTCCTTCAGCTGGATCGTGAGGCACTCGGCAAGATTGCGCGCGCACACGCCGGGCGGATCGAACGTCTGCAGCACGCCGAGCACGGCTTCGAGCTCAACATGCGGCGCGCCCAGTTTCTCCGCGATGGCGCCGAGATCGGCGGTGAGATAGCCGGCCTCGTCGACCGCATCGATCAGGTGCTGGCCGATCATGCGATGCACCGGATCGGCGATCGCGAGCGACAGTTGCTCGGCGAGATGATCGCCCAGTGTCGCTTCGGCCGAGACGAAAGCCTCCAGGTTGTAGTCGCCGTCCTCGCGCCCGCCGGAGCCGACGCCGGCCCATTCCGAATAGGCGGCGGGCTCGGCTTGCGTGGCGCGCTGCGGCGCCTCGCCGGCGTCCGGAAACACGTTCTCGATCGGGGTATCGAACGAGTCCTCGATGGCCGCCGACCCGTTCACGTCGGGCTTGGCCCACTCGTTTTCGCCGGTTTCGCCCCCGCCCTCGGCGTTTGCGGCATGCTCGGCGTTCGGCGCGGCTTCCGGGCCTTCGCTCGGGCGTTCCAGCAGCGGATTGCGCTCCAGTTCCCCTTCCACATAGGCGGTGAGATCGAGATTGGAGAGCTGCAGCAGCTTGATGGCCTGCATCAGCTGCGGCGTCATCACGAGCGCCTGGCTCTGCCGGAATTCGAGTCTCTGGGTCAGCGCCATGTTGCGTTGCAATATTGGTCCGGTTCTTGCTTATAACGTTCTGAACCGGCTGTACACCCCGTGTCTTGCGGTGGTGTTAACAACGCCCTGTCAACGCCTGCCCGGGCTTCGGGCACTCCCTCACATGCGGAATTCTTCGCCGAGATAGAGCCGGCGGACCTCGGGGTCGTTGATGATGTCCTCGGCGGCGCCTTCGCGCAGCACCTCGCCCGAATAGATGATGTAGGCGCGGTCCGTCAGGCCCAGCGTCTCGCGCACATTGTGGTCGGTGATCAGCACGCCGATGCCGCGCCCGGTCAGGTGGCGCACCAGCTGCTGGATGTCGCCGACCGCGATCGGGTCGATGCCGGCGAACGGTTCGTCGAGCAGCATGTAGGCCGGGCGCGTCGCGAGCGCGCGTGCGATCTCGGTGCGGCGGCGCTCGCCGCCCGACAGCGCAATCGAGGGCGTCTTGCGCAGCCGCGTGATGTTGAACTCCTCGAGCAGCTTGTCGAGCTCCATCTCGCGCTTCTTCTTGCTTGGCTCGACCACTTCGAGCACGGCGCGGATGTTGTCCTCGACATTGAGGCCACGGAAGATCGAGGCCTCCTGCGGCAGATAGCCGATGCCGAGGCGCGCGCGCTGATACATCGGCAGATGCGTGATGTCGTGGCCGTCGAACTGGATCTTGCCTTTGTCCGCCTTGATCAGGCCGGTGATCATGTAGAACACCGTGGTCTTGCCGGCGCCGTTGGGTCCGAGCAGGCCGACCGCCTCGCCCCGGCGCAGCGACAGGCTCACGCCGCGCACCACCATGCGGCTGCCGAAGCTCTTCTGCACGCCCTGCACGGTGAGCGCGCCGGCCTCCGGCACG
>DATEKY010000784.1:0-5729 GCA_035277225.1 Xanthobacteraceae bacterium | reverse complement strand
ATCGGCTGCACCACGCCGATGGTCGAGGTCGCCCACGCAAACACCGACGCGAGCGCCACCACGATCAGGATCAGCGCGGAGAGCTCGCCCGCCTCGACCAGCATCTCGTAGACGTCGCGCAAGGTGAGCGTGCGGTAGACGAAGAATCCGATGAGCAGCCCGTAGAACACCGCCATCACGGCGGCCTCGGTCGGGGTGAATGCGCCGACGCGCATGCCGCCGAGAATGACGACCGGCGCGAGCAGGCCCCAGAACGCTTCCTTGAAGGTCTGCCAGAGATGCAGCCGCTCCTCGCTCTTTGCCTTGCCGCCGAAATCCTTGATGATCGAGATCGCAATAATCGGGATCAGCATCATCAGCCCGGCGAGGATGCCGGGAAACATGCCCGCCGCGAAGATCGCCGGCACCGAGACCCCCGGCGTCATCACGGCATAGATGATGAACGCGATCGAGGGCGGAATGAGGATGTCGGTCGCGGCCGCAGCACCCACAACGCTCGCGATGAACGGGCGCGGATAGCCGTCCTTGATCATGCTGCGCGTGACCACGCCGCCGACCGCAGCCGAGGTCGCGGGGCCTGATCCGGAAATGCCGCCGATGATCATCGCGACGATCATCGCCACCGTCGCGAGCGCGCCGCGTCCTGCTCCGACCAGCGCGGTCGCGAAGCGTACCAGGCGCAGCGCGACGCCGGTGCGATCGAACACCGAGCCGACCAGCACGAACATCGGGATCGCGATCAGCGGATACTTGGCGATGCCGGTGTAGACGTTGGTCGGGACCGCCATGATGCTCTGCCCGCCGAACCAGATCGCGAGCGTGCCGGCAAGGCCGAGCGCGACGGCGATCGGCACGCCGCCGAGCAGCATCAGCACGAAGGCGACGAAGAGGAACGTGCCGATCACGCGTCCTCTCCCCGCCACATGCGCACCATGCGGCCCGCCGCGCGTCCGATCACGAACAGCGACAGCAGCGGCAGCCAGCCGGTGTGCAGCCATTGCGGGTCGCCGAGACCCGGTGTCAGGCTTTCGTAGCGATACTCGTCCCAGGTCAGCTTGAAGCCGTAGACCATGATGATGCCGAAGCAGACGATCACCAGCACCATCGCGACGATCTCGGCGATCTGCCGGCCGCGCGCGCTCAGGAAGTAGGTGAAGTACTCGATCTTGATGTGCCGCCCGCCGGCCATCGCAAGCGAGGTGCCGAGCACGGTCACGATCACCATCAGCACCACCGAGTATTCCTCGGTGAAGGCGAACGAGATGTTGGTGAGATAGCGCACCACCACGTTGGCGGCGGTGATCAGGGCGATCGCCGCCATGCCGGCCGCGACCACCACTTCCTCGAATTTCAGCGTCAGCCGGGTGCGCGGCTTCACCTGCAGCGCCAGCGGATCGTATTCGGACACAGCCCCTCTCTCCGTTTCTTCCCTCTCCCCGCTTGCGGGGAGAGGGTGGCGAGCAGCGAAGCTGCGAGCCGGGTGAGGGGCTGCTGCTTAATCCAATGTGCGGCGAGTCCCCCTCACCCGCCGCGCCTGCGGCGCGCATAGCCGATGCAATAGCATCGGCGTCCTTCCTTCAACAACGGCGGCGCAGCCGCCTATGCTCTCCCCGCAAGCGGGGAGAGGTAACTACGCCGTCTTCGCGATCGCGGCTTCGGCCTTCTTCACCAGATCGGCGCCGATCGTGTTCGCCCACTTGTCGAACACCGGACGGGTCGCCTTGGCGAAGGCCGCCTTCTCGTCGCGCGTGAGATCGGAGATCTCGACGCCGCGCTTCTTCACCTCTTCGAGCGAAGACGTGTCGGCATCGACGCCGATGCCCTTGCGCGCCGCCGCCATTTGGCGCTTGCCGGCTTCCTTGGCGGACTCGGTGATGATCTCCTGGTCCGCCTTGGAGAAGGTGTCCCACACCGGCTTCGCCACGTGGAACAGGCCGGCGTCGGCGCAGTAATTCCAGATGGTCAGGTGCTTCTGCGCCAGCGTGTCCATCTTGAACGCGAGGAACAGGTTGATCGGGTTCTCCTGCCCGTCGACCGCCCCGGTCGACAGCGCCGGCTGCAGGTCGGCGAAGCTCATCTGCAGCGGATTGGCGCCGAGCGCGTTGAAGACGTCGGCGAAAATCGGCCCCGCCGCGTAGCGGATCTTCATGCCCTTGAGGTCCTCGGGCTTGCGCACGGTGCGCTTGGAATTCGACAGCTCGCGGAAGCCGTTCTCGCCCCAGGCGAGCGGCACCACGTCGCGCGTCGCCATGATCTTGAACAGGTCCTGGCCGACCTCGCCGCCGATCAGCGCATCGAACGCCTTGTGGTTCGGCATCAGGAACGGCATCGAGTAGAGCGTCATCTCCTTGACCTGCGGCGAGAGGTTGATGGTCGAGGAGACGGTGAAATCGATGATGCCCTGGCGCATCGCGACGAGCTCGCGGGTCTGGTCGCCGCCGACGAGCTGCGAGCCCGGATAGACCTTCACGTTGATGCGGCCGTTGGTGCGCTGGGTGACCAGCTCGGCCCACTGGAACGCACCTTCGGAGAGCGGGATCGGCCGGTTGCCGACCACCGAGAGCTTGTATTCGGCCTTGAGCTGCTGCGCGCGCGACACCCAGGGCATCGCGACAACGCCCGCGCCACCGAGCAAAAGGGTACGACGGGTCGTCTTGATCATCAGCGTCCTCCGGGACGGTTTTGAGCGCCGGTCTAAGCGGCCGGCCATGAGGCGAGGTCTGTTGCTATCGGTTTCATCATAGCGGGCGCCGCCCGGCAAGGGGGAAGGCCCGGCATCGGGACAATCAGGCGGCGAACCGCGGGCGCTCGGCGAGGCGTTTGGGGTACGCCATGAGCCGCCTTTCGTACGCATGCCAGGTCGCGTAACCGAGCGCGGCGGTGGCGAGGAACGCGACCGTGAGCGACAGCCAGAACGGCGCGATCAGCAGCAGCACGAATTGCTGCACCGGCCAGGCGAACACGTACATGCCGTAGGAGGCATCGCCGCCGCGCGAGAACCACGCCATCAGGCCGGAGCTGCCGAGGCCGACGACGGTTGCAGCAAGCGCGAGCGAATGAAACACCGTGTCGATCGGCAGCAGGTTGCGCAGCGCCAGGGCGGTGATCAGTCCGGTCGCGCCGAGCGCGACCGCATGCCCGCCGATCCACCGCCAGAGCACGGCCAGCATCGCGCCGGACATGAAATAGGATCCGAGCCGGAATACTTCGAAGCTTTCCAGCGGGCCGAGGTCGAAATCATCGAGCCAGGGCTCCGCCGCCCACGCGGTGGTGACGAGCAGCGTGACCGTCACGATGCCGGCCGCGCTGCGCCGCACGCCGAAGACGAACAGCAGCGCGAGCGCGGCGTAGCACCACAGCTCGTAGGGCAAGGTCCAGAGTGGATCGTTGATGTCTTGCCGCGTCGCGTCGGTGAAGACGCCGGGAATGGTCTGCGTGACGCCGTTCGCGAACAGCAGCAGGTTGTCGCCGACGTATGCGGCATGCGCCGCAAGATTGGGAGAGTTGCGGTACCAGATGAAGGTCGCCGCAGAGCTTGCGATCAGCGCGAACGCGAGCGTCGGATAGATGCGCAGCACCCGCGCCGCAACGAATTGGGTCCAGCTCGGCGATTTCTGCAGCGAGCGGCAGATCAGGAAGCCGCTGAGGCAGAAGAACACCTCGACCGCGACCTCGCCGAAGTCCTCGCGAAAGCCCGGCACCTGCGGCTCGGGCAGTCCCGACAGGTCGAAGTGATGGCTGAACAGCACGGCCGACGCGGCACAGAACCGCACGAAGTCGTAAGAGTTCGCCGCGCGCGTGTCGACCGAGCCGCCATCCGGCGAAAGTGTTGTCGACGCGGACTGCAAGAGATCGGACCTCCGACCTTTCGCGCCACCTTACCCGGCGATGAGCGCCTTGACCGCGCTGACCACCTTCTCGGGCGTGACGCGAACCTCCGCCTCCAGCGGAGGCGCGAACGGGATCGGAATGCGCGGCGCGGCGAGGCGCCTGGCCGCCTTGATACTCGACGGGCCAAGCCTGTCGACGACCGTCGCCACGATCTCGGCGCCGAAGCCCGCGACCTCCACCGCCTCATGCACCACCAGCAGCCGCCCGGTCTTCTTCACCGAGGCGATCACCGCCTCCTGATCCCACGGCCAGATGGTGCGCAGGTCGAACAGATCGACCTGGATCTTGTCGGACGCGAGCATCGCGACGCCTTTGGTCGCAACCGGCATCGCGGCCGACCACGATACCACGGTCGCGGCGTCGCCTTCGACGACGTGGCGCGCCTTGCCGAACGGAATCGGCTCGATCGGATCGGCGATGTTGCCCGGCACGCCGAACAGGTCCTTCGGATCGAAGAACAGCACCGGATCGTCCGACCGGATCGCCTGCACGAGCAGCCCCGCGGTGTCTTCGGCGGTCGACGGCGTCACCACCACGACACCGGGCAGATGCGCGAACCAGGCCTCCAGCATCTGCGAGTGCTGCGCCGCGGAGTTGCGCCACATGCCGTGCGGCATGCGCACCACCACGGCGGGCTTCGCCTGTCCGCCGAACATGTAGCGGATCTTGGCGATCTGGTTCACCAGTTCGTCCATCGCGCACATCACGAAATCGAAGATGCGCATCTCGATGATCGGCCGCATCCCGACCAGCGCCGAGCCGAGCCCCGCGCCCATGATGGTCGACTCGGAGATCGGCGTGGAAACCACGCGCTGCTCGCCGAACTCGGACAGAAAATCCTTGTACTGGCCCCACAGTCCGCCGCGCGCGACGTCCTCGCCGAGCACCCAGACGCGCTCGTCGCGCCGCATCTCCTGCAGCGCGGCGCGGCGCGACGCTTCGATCAGTGTGACTTCGACCACGCCGCCGCCCCCGTATCCTGCACGTCCTCGTAAGCGACATGCGCCTGCGGCCAGGCCGCCGCGTTCGCGTCCTTGCGCGCCGCCGCCATCTCGGCCTTCGCCGCGTCGATGATCTTGCCCAGCTCGGAAGGCTCGACGCCGCGCCCGGCCAGCACCGCGCCAAGCCGTGCGATCGGATCGCGCGCGCGCGCTTCCGCGACCTCCTCCGCCGGCCGCCACGCCGCCGCGTCGGTCGAGGTATGGCCGGTGATGCGATAGGTGCGCACGTGCAGGAGATGCGGGCCGTCGCCGCGCCGCACCGCCGCGACCGCGCTCTGCGCGGCGTCATCGACCGACATCACGTTGTTGCCGTCGACCGTGATCGCCGCGACGCCGAGCGCCTTCGCGCGGTCGATCACGCCCGGCCCGGCCGTGACGCTTTCGCTGCGCGTGAACGCCGCTACGCCGTTGTCCTCGCACACGAACAGCACGGGCAGCTTGTAGAGCACCGCCCAGTTCAGCCCCTCCAGGAACGGCCCGCGGTTGACCGCGCCATCGCCGAACATGCAGGTCACGATCGCGTCCGAGCCTTGCATCTTCAGTCCCTGCGCCGCACCGACCGCGATCGGAATGCCGCCTGCCACGACGCCATTCGCGCCCAGCATGCCGACCGAAAAGTCCGCGATGTGCATCGAGCCGCCCTTGCCGCGGCAATAGCCGTCGGCGCGGCCGTAAAGCTCCGCCATCATCCGCTTCGGGTCTGCGCCCTTGGCGATGGCGTGCCCGTGGCCGCGGTGATTGGAGGTAAGACGGTCGTCCTTGCGCAGGTTGAGGCAGACGCCCGCGGCCACCGCCTCCTGCCCGATCGAGACATGCAGGGGCCCGGGGATTTCGCCC
>DATEKY010000783.1:0-3920 GCA_035277225.1 Xanthobacteraceae bacterium | reverse complement strand
CGGATGCGGATCATTCCTTCCACGTGCCGGCGCGCACCGGGCGGAAGGATGCCGAGGTGATGGCAGAGATGCTGGATAAGGCGGCGGAGTGGATAGGGAAGCAGCTGCCGTAGTGATCGTAGCCCGGATGAGCGAAGCGATATCCGGGGTTCGTGCCCGCGGGTAGACCTATCCCGGGTTTCGCTGCGCTCACCCGGGCTACGGACTTCACCGTGAGGGTCGGAGATTACGCCGCCGCTTCCTCGATCACGCCGACCGGCAGTCGCACCAGCACGATGGTGCCGACGCCGGCCGAGGAGCGGATGCGCATCGCGCCGCCGTGCAGCTCGGTCAGCGACTTCGCGATCGCGAGCCCGAGCCCCGAGCCGCGATGCGTCTTGGTGAACTGGCTCTCGACCTGCTCGAACGGCTTGCCGAGGTTGCGCAGCGCCGCCTTCGGAATGCCGATGCCGGAGTCTTCGATCGCGATATTGACGTGGCTGTTGAAGGCGCGCGCGCGCAGCGTGATGCGTCCGCCGTCCTCGGTGAACTTCACCGCATTCGACAAGAGGTTGATCACGATCTGCTTGATCATGCGCCGGTCGGCATGCAGCTGGATCGCGGGCTCGATCTCGGCCCGGATGTCGAGCCGCTTTTCCGCTGCGCGCGACGCCACCATGCGCATCGTGTCGGACAGGATGGTGTCGAGCTCGAGCGGCTCCGGCTCGAAGGTGGCGCGGCCGGCCTCGATCTTCGACATGTCGAGGATGTCGTTGATGACGTCGAGCAGGTAGCGCCCGCTCTCGCGGATGTCGCGGCAGTATTCGTTGTACTTGCTGTCGCCGAGCGGGCCGAACAGCCCCGACTCCATGATCTCGGAGAATCCGATGATGGCGTTGAGCGGCGTGCGCAGCTCGTGGCTCATGTTGGCGAGGAACACCGACTTCGCCTGGCTCGCCTCCTCGGCGCGGTCCTTCTGCTCGGCGTAGCGCTCGGCCAGATAGGCGAGCTGCTCGGTCTGTCGTTCGAGCGTGTGCTGCGAGGACTGCAGGTCGACCACCGTCGCCTTCAGCCGCTTCTCGCTCTCGATCAGCCGCTCCTCGTGCCGCTTCAGCTCGGTGATGTTGGTGCCGACCGAGACGAAGCCGCCGTCATTGGTGCGGCGCTCGCTGATCTGCAGCCAGCGCCCGTCCTCCAGTTGCGCCTCGAAGGTGCGCGCGCCGGGGACCGCGCGTCCCTCGCTGGAGAGCTGCATGCGCACGATCGGCTTGCTGCCGGCCGCGGAAATCTCCTCGTAGGGCGTGCCGCGCAGGCAGGCGTCGTCGGTCAGGCCGTGCAGGCTCTTGAACTTGGAATTGCACAGCACCAGCCGGTTGCCGGCGTCCCACACCACGAAGGCTTCCGAGATCGCCTCGATCGCGTCGGACAGGCGCATCTCGGCGGTCGCGCTCTCCTCGGCGAGCCGCATCTGCTCGGTGATGTCGACCGCGATGCCGATCAGGTGCGGGTGCGGCTCGTCCGCCTGGCGCACCAGCTCGCAGCGCACACGCAGCCACACCCAGGCGCCGCGCGCATGGCGCATGCGGAACACGCGGTCGATCGAGGACGCGTTCGCCTCGGTGAGCTGCTTGGCGAGCTCGTAGAGCTGCACGTCGTCGGGGTGCACCAGCCCGCTGATCTCGCCGAAGCCGAGCAGCTTGGAATGCGGCGCCAGCCCGAGAATGTCGAACATCGACTGCGACCAGAAAATGCGCCCGCTCGCGAGGTCCCAGTCCCACAGGCCGCAGCGGCCGCGGTTGAGCGCGGTGTCGATGCGGCTGTGCACCGTGTCCTCGATCGTCGCGGTCTCGCGCATCAGGCGCGACTGCCACAGGAACGCAAAGCCGAGCATCAGCACCACGAAACCGGTGGCTGAGAACAGCGTGACCGCGAGGGTGGTGTCGGCGCGCCATTCGGCAAGCACGACGGAGCGGCGCTGCGTGATCGCGATCTGGCCCATCGGCGTGTTGATGTCGCGCACTGCGAGCAGGAGGCGCGAGCCGTCGGCGAGCGTGACGTCGGTGATGCGCGGGCCGAGAACGACCGCCGGCGTCGCCGGATCGCGGCCGATCGCCTCGTTCAGCTTGCGTCCGAGATAGCCGTTGATCGGGGGCTGTACCGCGATGATGGTCGAGCTTGCGTCGGTGAGCAGCACCATGCGGCCGGCCGGCTCGCGCGGCCAGTCGAGGCGCGAGAAGGCGCGGAACGCGCGCGTCGCCGGCTCGCCGGCTTCGTTCGCGGCAAGCCGGTCGATGCGTTCCGCGGCGAGCGTGACCACCAGGTCGAGCTCTTCGGCCGACTTCGTCACCGCCTGGCGCCACCGCTCGCGCACGTCGATGAAGGCGGCGATGCCGAGCGTGATCAGGAATGCGATGATGAGGACCGGGACTGCGCGCCGCAAAAAGGGCTCGGCGGTGAGAAGCCGCCGGTAAGCGGGTCTTGCGACCGCTTGCGCCAAACCCTTGATGGAATCGGAATGCGCAGACGCGCTCGCGCTTTCGGCGCGCGCCATCTTGTGGCCTCCGTTCGGAATGTCCCCGTCACCCTTGACTCGGAAAGGATGTGCCGCATCTCAACCGAATCAGTTGCCATTCGAATCGATATCGGTTGCGTTGTCGAGAGTCGCGCGACTCCGCGGCGGAAATTATTTTCAGGTCGTGCGTGCGGTCGCGCCGATGCAATGCGGTGCAGACCGGATCGGCGGCCAGCGCCGCGGCCATCGCGATGGATCACACGCGACGCACGCGCAAGGCGTGCACCGCGTTTCGCAACGGACTCGCCGGTGGCGCATCGCGCGAACGGAAGAATCAGGCTGGACCAAGTGAAAAAGCCGGATATCCTGCACCTGCGGTTGCGTGGGCCGTCTTGGGCTTGCGGGTGAGGGCGTGCGATGGTCGATGCGTGCTATCGGTATGTCGTTCTCGGTATTCTGATCGCCATACTGGTTGTGATCGCGACGTGCGCCATCGAGGCGCTCGCGCCGGAGCCGAAATGGGTCCGGCTGCTCTACCTCACATGTATCGCGGGTGCGGCCGGCGCCGTTGTGGCCCACGTCTATGACAACGACGGCACGCTCAAGCTACCCGAGATCGGGCGCGCCGACCTCAAGCTCGCCGTGTTCGGCGACATCCTGATCGGAATTTTCGCGGCCTTCGCGACCGTCTATCTGCTCCACGCCGGTCTCAAGGCGGACCCGGACCAGTCTGCCGGTCTGGCGCTTCTCGCGGGACTTGCCGGCGCGCGCTTGATCCCCGGCTTTCGCGACACCATTGCCAAGCGGCTAAGCCACGTCGAGGAACTTCAGAAGAAGCTTGAAGCCCGCGACTATTTTCAACTGGGCCAGCTGCGAACCGAGCAAAAGAAGTACAGCGAAGCGATCCAGTTCTACTTGCTCGCGCTCGACAGGGATAAAAAATACTTCGCGGCGATTTCGGCCCTCGCCGATACCCATCTGCACATGGCAACGGACGTGCGGGACAGAGACCCCGCGAAAGCCGCCGAGTTCGAACAAGCGGCATTAGTCCGAAACTACGAGGCGGAAGCCGCGGCCGGTGACAAACCTGCAAGTCGCGGCAGCCTCCTTGCGCAACGGGCGAATATCCTGAAGGCGATGAACAGGGACGAAGAGAGCGCGACTGCGCTGCAAGCAAGCATCGACTGCTTCAGGGTCGCCAAACTCCCACCCGACCAGATACGTCTCTATGTCATGGCCAATGAGTATCTGGCCAAGGCCTACGAAAAGGGCGATGCTGGGATCAAGCCCATAATCGATACCGTGAGCCCGGTGAAACCGGCGGATCAGAAGACATGACGTTCCATCAAGCTGCACGTCCGTTTGCGGCGATCGCGCCAGCCGAAATCGTCGCGGCGGCGACGTGCCCTCCCATCATAACGGAGCTGTT
>DATEKY010000782.1:0-2516 GCA_035277225.1 Xanthobacteraceae bacterium | reverse complement strand
ATCTATCTGCCCAAGGATGTGGCCGCCGACGCGCTGCTCACGCGGCTGCGCCCGGTCGAGGGAGTTGACGTGGCGCTCAGCGCCGCGGAGGCCTGCGCGCGCTTCGAACTGCCGGCCGACCGCATCGGCGACATCGTGGTGATCTCGACCGTGCACAAGGTGCTCGGCACCGCGCCCGAGAAGCACGATCTGTCGGGCCTGACCGAGCCGCTGCGCTCGCACGGCGGGTTGACCGAGCAGGTCGTGCCGATGATCGCGAACCGCAAGGTGGAGATTCCAACCGGGCATCAGTTGCGCAATTTCGATGTGTTCGACGTGGCGCTGAATAGAGTTGCGGCGTGAGCGCGCACACCCACAACTGTCATCCCGGCCAAGCGGCCGCAGGCCGCGCGAGCCGGGACCCATGCGGCCGCCGCGCGCATGGTGAGATGGGTCCCGGCTCTCGCGCTTGCGCGCTCGGCCGGGATGACAAGCGGAGCAAGTTATCCAGATGAACATCCAGACCAAACCCGTCGCCGCCGTCCGTTACGAGGCGATGCGCATCGCCGGCAAGCGCGTCGAGACCGACCAGCAGATCGAGGTGTTCAATCCCTACAACGGCGCGGTGGTCGGCACGATCGCGGCGGCGCAGCCCGAGCATGTGCGCGAGGCCTTCGCCAAGGCCAAAGCCTTCAAGCCGAAGCTGACGCGCTACGAACGCCAGCAGATCCTGCTCAAGACCGCGGACCTGCTCGCCGCCCGCAAGGAGGAGTTCGCCCGCATCATCACGGCGGAGTCCGGCCTGTGCTGGAAGGACTCGCTCTACGAGGCCGGGCGCGCCTACGACGTCTATTCCTTCGCCGGCCAGCTCACCATCAAGGACGACGGCGAGACCTACGCCTGTGACATCTCTCCGCAGGGCAAGCAGCGAAAGATCTTCACCACGCGCCAGCCGCTCGGCGGGGTGATCTCGGCGATCACGCCGTTCAATCATCCGCTCAACATGGTGTCGCACAAGCTCGCGCCCGCGATCGCGACCAACAACCGCGTCGTGCTCAAGCCCACCTAGCTGACCCCGCTGACCGCACTGGCGCTCGCCGACGTGCTGTACGAAGCAGGCCTGCCGCCCGAAATGCTCTCGGTCGTCACCGGCAATCCGTCCACCATGGGCGACGCCATGATCACCGATCCGGATTGCGACCTGATCACCTTCACCGGCTCGGTGAAGGTCGGCAAATACATCGCCGACAAGGCCGGCTACCGCCGCATCGTGCTGGAGCTCGGCGGCAACGATCCGATCATCGTCATGGAGGACGCCGACCTCGACAAGGCGGCCGAGCTCGCCGTTACCGGCGCGACGAAAAACTCCGGCCAGCGCTGCACCGCGGTGAAACGCATCCTCGTCGTCAATAAAGTCGCGGACGAGTTTTCGCGGCTCGTGCTCGAGAAGGCCAAGAAGCTGAAAGCCGGCGACCCGATGGACCCCGCGACCGACGTCGGCACGGTGATCCACGAGGGAGCGGCAAAGTCGTTCGAGCGGCGCGTCAACGATGCCGTCGCGAAGGGCGCCAAGCTGCTGCACGGCAACAACCGGCAGGGCGCGCTCTATCCGCCGACCGTGGTCGATCACGTGCCGCCGGAGGCCGAACTGGTGCACGAGGAGACGTTCGGCCCGGTGGTCCCGATCATCCGCTGCCCGGACGACATCGCCCAGGTGATCAGGATCTCCAATTCCACCGCATACGGGCTGTCGTCCGGCGTCTGCACCAACCGGCTCGACTACATCACCCGCTTCATCAACGAGCTGGAAGTCGGTACCGTGAACGTCTGGGAGGTCCCGGGCTACCGGATCGAGATGTCGCCGTTCGGCGGGATCAAGGATTCCGGGCTCGGCTACAAGGAGGGCGTGGTCGAGGCGATGAAGAGCTTCACCAATGTGAAGACCTATTCGCTGCCTTGGCCGGCCTGAGGAAGACCCTGTAGCCCGGGTGGAGCAAAGCGCAACCCGGGAGCGGCAGGCTGCGAAGGCCCCGGATTTCGCTATGCTCCATCCGGGCTACGGGTTTTCGTTCCGGGGTTTGTCATCGATCCTTCATCGCGCCGTGCCACGCCACGGTCATAGAAGGGATAGCTGGAGGGCAACAATGAAGCATTGGATCAAGGGCGCAGCGCTCGGCCTCGCACTCGCGGCATTCACGATGCCGGCGCTCGCGCAAAAGGCAAAGGTCACGATCTACACCTCGCTGGAGAACGACCAGCTCGGTCCGTTCAAGCAGGCGATCGAGGCCGCGGTGCCGGAAGCCGAAGTGGTGTGGGTGCGCGACTCAACTGGCGTCATCACGGCGCGTTTCCTCGCCGAGAAGGACAACCCGCGCGCCGACATGGTGCTTGGCCATGCCGCGACCGCGCTGCTGCTGTTCGAGAAGATGGGCCTGCTCGAGACCTACAAGCCGGCCGGCGCCGATGCGCTCAAGCCGGTGTTCCGGGATGCGAGCGAGCCCTACACCTGGACCGGCATGGACGCCTATCTCGGCGTC
>DATEKY010000781.1:0-4594 GCA_035277225.1 Xanthobacteraceae bacterium | reverse complement strand
TGCCTGCTCGGCGGCAATGCCAGCGGCAAGTCGACCACCATGAAGGTGATCCTCGGCCTGCTGAAGCCGCGCTCCGGCGACGTGATCTTCGACGGCGAAACCATCACCGGCCTGCCGACGCCGCAGATCATCCGGCGCGGGGTCGGCTCGGTGCCGGAGGCGCGGCGGCTGTTCGGCGCCATGACGGTGCGCGAGAATGTGCTGATGGGCGCCTTCACCCGCAGTGACAGGGCCGAGATCGACACCGACTACGCGCGCATGATGACGCTGTTCCCGCGCCTCGCCGAGCGCAGCAACCAGGCCGCCGGCACGCTCTCGGGCGGCGAGCAACAGATGGTCGCGATGGCGCGCGCGCTGATGGCGCGGCCGCGCGTGATCGTGATGGACGAGCCGACCATGGGGCTTTCGCCGCTGTTCGTCGACCGTGTGCTGGAGCTGATCCAGGCGGTGAACCGGCAGGGCATCACCATCTTCATGGTGGAGCAGAACGCGCATCTCGCGCTGCAGATTGCCGACTACGGCTACGTGCTGCAGACCGGCCGGATCGCGCTGTCCGGGCCGGCGCGCGAATTGCTGCACGATCCGCGCATCCGTGACGCGTATCTGGGCGGACAGGCCGCATGACCAGCGATCCCGGCCCCTCCTCGCTCGCCGAGCTCGAAGCGCGGCTGCGGCGCGACCTCGAGCTGCTGGTGCTGCCGCCCAACAAGGACTGGCTCGAGCCGCGCACGCATCCCGACTACGGGCCTGCGCTCGACGTCGCGGTGATCGGCGCCGGCATGTCCGGGCTGGCGGCGGCCTTCGCGCTGAAGTGCCTCGCGATTCGTTCGATGACCATGTTCGACCGCTCGCCCGAAGGCTTCGAGGGGCCGTGGGCGACCTACGCGCGCATGGAGACGTTGCGCTCGCCGCCGGAACTGAGCGGCCCGGCGTTCGGGCTCTCCAATCTCACCTTCCGCGCCTGGTTCGAGGCGCAATTCGGCCGCGATGCGTGGACGAAGGTCTATCGCATCCCGCGGCTGCAGTGGATGGACTATCTGCGCTGGTACCGGCGCGTCATCGACGTGCCGATCGAGAACGAGACCGAACTTGTGGACGTTGGCGGCGACGGCGAGTTCGTGATCCTGACGCTGCGCTCGCGCGCCGGCACGCGCAAAGTGGCGGCGCGCCGCGTCGTGCTGGCGAACGGGCGCGACGCCCTCGGCGGGCCCTACACGCCGCCGATGTTCCGCGGGCTCGACCGGCGCTTCGTGCGCCACTCGGTCGAGGACATCGATTTCGACGCGCTACGCGGCAGGACCGTCGGCGTGATCGGCGCCGGTGCGTCGGCAGTCGACAACGCCGCCGAAGCGCTGGAGCACGGCGCCGCGCGCGTCGCCATCATGATCCGCCGTCCCGACATGCCGCGCATCAACAAGGGCATGGGCATCGGCAGCGCGGGCTTCTGGGTCGGCTTCCAGGCGCTCACCGATGCGCAGAAGTGGCAGATCGTGAACTACATCGACGAGCAGGCGGTGCCGGCGCCGCGCGATTCCACCTTGCGGGTCTCGCGCCACAAGAATTTCTCGCTGTTCGCGAATTGCTCAGCCCTCGGGATCGAAATCGCGAACGACCGCGTGCTGCTCAACACCACGCGCGGCCGATTCGCGTTCGACTTCCTCATCCTGGCGACCGGGCTGACGGTCGACTGGTCGCAGCGCCCAGAGTTCGCCGCGCTGAAGCCGCATGTCCAGCTCTGGGGCGATCACTTCATGCCCGAAGGACAGCGCGAGTTCGCGCAGGCCGACCATCCCTATCTCGGCCCGTCCTTCGAGTTCCTCGAACGCGCGGCAGGCAGCGCGCCGTGGGTCAGCCGCATTCACTGCTTCACCTTTCCGGCCTATCTGAGCCATGGTCCGATCTCGGGCGACATCCCGGCGATCAGCACCGGGGCGGAGCGCGTCGCGGAGGGCGTCGCGAGCGCACTGTTCGCCGAGGACTACGAACGGATATGGAAGCGCATGCAGGCCTGGAGCAGTCCGGAGCTGCTCGGCGACGAATATACGCTGGCCGAGGACGTGACGCCGTTCCTCGCCGACCAGCCTGAAAAGGTGAAGCCATGAGCGACGGCAATCCCGATGTGATGGATGCGCTGGCGGGTCTTGCGGATGACTCGCCCGTCGCCGCGCTGCGCCGGCAGCGGCCGGACGTGGTGCGGCATCTGCAAGGCAGCGACGATGCTATCTTCGCGCCCGCGCATCATGGCGGCTTCACCCGCCCTGAGCGCGAAGCCGCGGCGCTGCGCGTCGCGACCTTGCTGCGCGACGGCGCGCTGGAAGAGCACTACCGGCGGCGGCTGGTCGCGCTCGGAGAGACCCACCCGCTCAACGGCGCGCGCGGCGAAGTTATCATGGCCCACATCGACTGCGTCACCATGGCGCCCGACAGCGCCACCAAGTCCGACATCGACCGCCTGCTCGCCGCCGGCATGACGCCGCACGCGGTCGTGTCGCTGTCGCAGCTCATCGCCTACGTGAATTTCCAGTCGCGCGTGCTCGCCGGGATGCGCATGCTGCGGGACGCCCAATGAAAAAACCGATGCGCGACTTCACCCATGGCGAGCTGCAGTGGCAGCCCTGGATCACGCCGCTCGATCTCGATGCGGCGACACCGGAGCAGCTCGCGGCACTCAAAGTCACGCCGTCGAACCGTGCGGTCGGCGCCTATTCGCTGGTGCTGGCGCATGACCCGGAAGCCTTGAGCGAGCGCTCGCCGCTTTACAACGGCATCATGTTCGGCGCCAAGGGCCTGCCGCGCGCCGACCGCGAGCTCGGTGCGGTCGCGGCCTCGCGCATCAACGGCTGCGCCTATTGCGCCTCGGTGCACGCCCTGCGCTTCACCCAGCTTTCCAAGCAGCCCGAGGTGATGCAGCGCATCCAGGAGGACGGCGTCGATGCCGCGCTCGAGCCGCGGCTGAAGGCGATCGTGGATTACTCCGCGAAACTCACGCGCGACCCGGCCGCGATCACCGCCGCCGACGCAGCGCCGCTGCGCGGGCAGGGCCTGAGCGACATGGACATCCTCGATCTCACCCACGCGGTTGCGATGTTCGGCTGGGCGAACCGGCTGATGCAGACGCTCGGCGAACCCGCGGCCGCCGCGCCGGACGGAAATCCGCTGTGACGCCGGTCATCTTCCTGCACGGCATCGGCGGCTCGGCACGCATGTTCGCGCCGCAAGCCGCGAGCTTCGTGTCGGCCGGCTATCAGCCGATCGCGCTCGACCTGCCCGGCTATGGCGGGCGCACGCCGGTCGAGGCGATGAGCTTCGAGGCGCTGGCCGAGGACGTCGAGTTCACCATCTCGCAGAACGGGCTGGAACGGCCGGTGCTGGTCGGGCACTCGATCGGTGGCATGGTGGTGCAGTCCATGCTGCGGCGGCGGCCGGACGATTACGCGGCGGCAGTGCTGTCCTGCACCTCGCCGGCATTCGGCAATCCGGCCGGCGATTTCCAGAAGCAGTTCGTCGCCGCTCGCCTGGCGCCGCTCGACGCCGGGCGCACGATGGCCGACATCGCGCCGGACGCGGCGGCCGGCATGATGGGGCCCAACCCCGATCCCGCCGGCCGCGCGCTGTTCATCGCGCAATACGCCCTGACGGCGGAGTCGACCTACCGCGCCGCGGTGCATTGCCTCGTGACGTTCGACGAGCGCGCGAACCTGCCTGAGATCAAGATCCCGGTGCTGTGCCTTGCGGCCGAGCACGACCGCAACGCGCCGCCACCGGTGCTGGAGAAGATGGCGGCGAAGATCCCGGGCGCCCGCTATGTCTGCCTGCCCGGCGTCGGGCATATGCCGAATCTCGAAGCACCTGCGGCGTTCGACGCCGCGATCCTCTCCTTCCTGAACGCTGCGCTGGCGGCGAAGGGCTGATAAGTTGGCCGCATGAACGCCATCGACACGCACAAGAGCGACGCCCCGATTTTTGCCGCGGAGGCCTTTCGTCTCGGCGAGGAGGAGGCCGCGCTGATCGACAGAGCGCGCCGGTTCGGCGCGCGCGTGCTGGCGCCGCGTGCCGCGAAGCACGACCGCGACGCGACCTTCCCGATCGAGAATTTCCGCGACATGCACCCCGAGGGCCTGCTCGCGATCTGCATCCCGAAGGAAAACGGCGGGCTCGGCGCCTCGTATCGCACCTACGCACTGGCCGCCGCGGAGCTCGGCCGCTACTGCGGCGCGACCGCGCTGTCGTGGAATATGCATGTCTGCTCCACCTTGTGGACCGGCGCGCTCGCCGACGACCTCGAGATGAGCGCGGCCGAGCGCACCGAGCACAACACGCGCCGCCCGGCGCATTACCGCCGCATCGTGGAAGACGGCGCGATCTATTCGCAGCCGTTCTCCGAAGGCGGCGCGGCGGCCGCGGGCGCTGCCGCCTTCGGCACCGAGGCGAAGCCGGTCGACGGCGGCTTTCGGGTCAGCGGCAAGAAGATCTTCGCCTCGCTCTCGGGCGCCGCCGACTATTACGGCATCCTCTGCACCGAGCGCGCCGAAGGCGAAGAGGCAAGCCGCCGCAACACGCTCTATCTCGCGGTCCCCGCCAAGGCCGAGGGCGT
>DATEKY010000780.1:0-10909 GCA_035277225.1 Xanthobacteraceae bacterium | reverse complement strand
GCGCCCTGCGCCGGCCGTGGCGCCGGCCGTCGCACCCGCGCTGGTGGCGCCCAAACCTGCCGCGCTGGCATTGCCGATGAAGCCGTTGGAACCGGCCCGCCTGTTTGCGCCGCGCGTCGAGATTGCGCTGCTTCACCGCAGCCATTCCTTTGGCGCGCCGCCGACCGTGTTCGCGCCGAACGCGCCGGTCAGGTCGGCGCAGCGGGCGGAGGCGCCGCCCGTGCACGTGGTGCAGAGCGTGCCGTTGCCGACGCCGCGCCCCGCGGGCCTTGGCGGTGCCAACCTGCAGGCGATGGCGCAGCGCGGCAAGCCCGTTTCCGACAATCCGTTCCACAAGCTGTTCGGCCGCCCGGAGACCACCGGCTCGGTGCTCGCCTACGCGGCGCCCGACGGCGGCGTCTTCAACAACGGAAAGAGTCAGAGCGCCGGAATCCTGCCTGCGAACGACGGGATGACCGCGATCTATGACATCACCGCGCGCACGGTCCACCTGCCGGACGGCACCAAGCTGGAGGCGCATTCGGGACTCGGCCCGAAGATGGACGACCCGCGCCACGTGAACGTGAGGATGCACGGCGCGACGCCGCCGCACGTCTACGACCTGATCCCGCGCGAGGCGCTGTTCCACGGCGTCGAGGCGCTGCGGCTGATCCCGGTCGGCGGCGAAGGCGCGATCTTCGGGCGCACCGGCCTGCTCACGCACACCTATCTGCTCGGGCCGCGCGGCGATTCGAACGGCTGCATCTCGTTCAAGGACTACGACGCGTTCCTGCGCGCCTACAAGAACGGCAAGGTGAAGCGCATGGTTGTGGTGGCCAGCATCGACGATCCGCAGCTCGATCTGCAACTCGTGGAACGGCGTCCGGCGAGAACTTTCGAGCGAACGGTGCGGACCGAGACCGTGTCGGTCCGGGCGCCGCAGCAGACGGACGACCGCTATCTGTCGGCCTTCAGCTCGTCTCTCGCCTCGCGGACCAACTGATCGGCGCGGTCGTTGAACTCGTGGCCTGAGTGTCCTTTCACCCAGTGCCAATGGACCTCATGAGGGGCGCGCGCGGCTTCGAGGCGCTGCCACAAATCCTGGTTCTTCACCGGCTGCTTCGAGGCGGTGCGCCAGCCGTTGCGCTTCCAGTTGTTGATGTACTTCGTGATGCCTTCGCGCACGTACTGGCTGTCGGTGTGCATGTCGACGACGCACGGCCGCTTCAGCGCTTCGAGCGCGGAGATCGCCGCCATCAGCTCCATACGGTTGTTGGTCGACAGCGGCTCTGCACCCTTCAGCTCTTTCTGGTGCTTGCCCTTGATCAGGATGGCGGCCCAGCCGCCGGGCCCCGGGTTGGTCGGCGCGCAGCCGCCGTCGGTGTAGACCGTGACGCTTTGCCCAGTGCTCGCGCTCATGCGTCGATGCCGTAGTCGCGCACGCCGGTCACCGCCTGGTGGAAGCGCAGCTTGCGGAAATATTCGAGCGGGTCCTTCGGCCGCACCAGCGCGCCGGGCGGCACGTTGAGCCAGTCGACCAGCCGCGTCAGCAGGAAGCGCAGGCAGGCCCCGCGGGAGAGCAGCGGCAATGCGACACGCTCCTCGATCGAGAGCGGCCGTGCCGCGACATAGCCCTGCAGCAGCGCGCGCCCCTTGGTGACGTTATAGGAATGATCCGGCTCGAAGCACCACGCGTTGAGGCAGATCGCGATGTCGTAGGCGAGCGTGTCGGTGCAGGCGAAATAGAAGTCGATCAGCCCGGACAGCGTCTCGCCGAGGAAGAACACGTTGTCGGGAAACAGGTCAGCGTGGATCACGCCTTCCGGCAATCCGCTCGGCCAGGCGCCCTCGAGCAGGGTCAGCTCTTTCTCGATCGCCTCGCGCAGACCCGGCTGCACCGTGTCGGCGCCCGCGGCCGAGGCCACGTACAACGGCCGCCAGCCGTCCGCCGAGAGCGCGTTGCGCCGCCGCATCGGAAAGTCCGCACCCGCGAGATGCAATTGCGCCAGCGCCTCGCCGAGCGCGGCGCAATGCGCGGCGGTCGGGCGGCGGATCCACATGCCGTCGAGGAACGTGACCAGCGCCGCCGGCCGGCCCGCGATCCAGCCGAGCATGTCGCCGGTCTGGTTTTTCACCGGCTGCGGGCAGGTGAGGCCGCGCGCCGCCAGGTGTCCCATCAGCGCAAGGAAGAACGGGATGTCCTCCGGCGCGACCCGCTTTTCGTAGAGCGTCAGGATGAAATGGCCGGCGGTGGTGTGGACGAGAAAATTGGAATTCTCCACCCCCTCGGCGATCCCCTTGTAGGACAGGAGCTCGCCGAGATCGTAGTCAGCCAGGAAATCGGCCAGGTCTTCCGCCGAAACGTCGGTATAGACGGCCATGACGCGTCCTTTTGCCGGATTTCTCCATGAAATCCGGCGGTTCCGGGGTGCGAAATGGGCTGCGCCGGGTGCGCCTGTCAAGCACACAGGATTGGACAGCGGGGGCCCGGATGCCTATATTCCACGCATTCACGTCATCCAAGATGACAATGGCTTCGCCCGGAGGGCGGGCGGAGCACAGAGGAGATTTGCCATGGCGACCACGCCCCTGATGCCGAAGGCGACCGCCGTCTGGCTCGTCGAGAACACCGCATTGTCGTTCGACCAGATCGCGGATTTCTGCAAGCTGCACCCGCTCGAAGTGAAGGCGATCGCCGACGGCGACGCCGCGCAGGGCATCAAGGGTCTCGACCCGGTGCTGACCGGCCAGCTCACGCGCGAGGAGATCGAGAAGGCGGAAGCTGACCACGATATCCGTCTGCACATGTCCGACCCGAAGGTGCGCCTGCCCGAGCAGAAGAAAAAGAAGGGCCCGCGCTATACCCCGGTGTCGCGCCGGCAGGACCGGCCGAACGCGATCCTCTGGCTGGTGCGCAACCATCCGGAGCTGAAGGACGCGCAGATCATGCGCCTGGTGGGCACCACCAAGTCGACCATCGCCGGCATCCGCGAGCGCACCCACTGGAACGCCGCGCAGTTGCAGCCGCTTGATCCGGTGACGCTCGGCCTGTGCACGCAGATCGATCTCGACTTCGAGGTGCAGCGCGCCGCGAAGGAGAAGCCGGTGATCGAGGATCGCGGCGCGACGCTGCTGCCGGCTGCCGTCACCACCGCCGCCGCCGAAGCCAAGGAAGAGGCGGAGCAGGACGCCAAGAAAAAGGGCGACGACCTCGACGTCAGCACGGTGTTTGCCAAGCTCAAGCAGCTCGGCAAGCAGGACGACTAGGGCGGCTGACGGTTCCGTCGCGCGTTGCGGAAAACATCCGTGCGGGCGCCGTCCGCGCGGATGTTTTCTTTCTTTATCAATAGCTTGACGCCCTATTCTCAGGTCGGCTCGGATTCCTCATTCCGCACAACGGTTTGTTGAGGGATATCGGCCACGATGCGCCGACCGCTTCACAACATGACAGGCCGATGGTGGGACAGGCGAATTTCGTTCATGCGCGCGCGCCGCTGCACGCCGAGACGCGCGAGCGCGCGGCTGCTGCCGCGCAATCCGGCGCGATCGCGCTGACGCTGCATCAGGATCCCGGCGCCGCCGAACGCGATTGGCGCCATCTCGAAGCGAACGGCGACTGCACGCCGTTCCAGGCCTTCGACTGGCTCGCCGCCTGGCAGCGCAACATCGGCGCGCTCGAGCACGTGACGCCGGCGATCGTGGTCGGCCGCCGCGCCGGCCAGCCGCTGTTCGTGCTGCCGCTCGCGGTCGAGCGCGGCGTGGTGCGGCGCCTCAAATTCCTCGGGCAGGCGCTCGGCGACTACAACGCGCCGCTGCTGGCACGCGACTTCTCGCGCATCGTGTCGCACGATGGCTTCGCGGGCGTCTGGCGCGACATCCTGCGCCTGATCCAGGGCACGCCTGCGCTGCGCCACGATATGGTCGTGCTGGAGAAGATGCCCAAGAGCGTCGGCGCGCAGCGCAATCCGATGCTTGCGCTCGACGTGCACCTCAATCCGAGCGGCGCCTACGAGACCGCGCTCGGCGAGAGCTGGGAAACATTCTACACGGCGAAGCGCTCGTCCGCGACGCGCCGGCGCGACCGCACCAAGGTGAAGCGCCTCGGCGAGATGGGAGAGGTGCGTTTCGCCGATCCGACCGGCAGCGACGAGATCGCGCGCACGCTCGAAACGCTGATCGTGCAAAAGGAGAAGTCATTCGCCCGCATGGGCGTGCCGAACATGTTCGCGCGCCCCGGCCATGCGGCGTTCTTCCGCGATATCGCGAGCGGTGAGGGCACGCGCGCCCTCGTGCACCTGAGCCGGCTCGACGTCGGCGACACCTGGGCCGCAGTCAATCTCGGGCTCACCTTCGGCGATTGTTACTATCACGTGCTCGCAAGCTACGACGACGGCGAGGTGTCGCGCTTCGGCCCCGGGGCGGCGCATCTGCGCGAGCTGTTGCAGTACGCGATCCGGCGCGGCTGCAAGCGCTTCGATTTCACCATCGGCGACGAGCCCTACAAGCGCGACTGGTGCGAGACCGAACAGCAGCTGTTCGACCATTCCGCCGCCGTGACCTTGCGCGGCCAGCCGGCCGCAGCGCTCGCGCTGACCTGGCGGCGCGCCAAGCGCGCGATCAAGCAGTCGGCGCCGCTGTGGAACGCGGTGGTGCGCATGCGCTCGGCGGTCGCGGCGCTGCGCAAGGGCAAGCCGGAGAAGCCGCGCGAGCAGGGCGATTAGCGGAACCTGGCCCGCGCGCTTGCGCGGGGCGGCAATCGGCGCTATCCCAAACCTAACGCTCCCTTCGTCTAGCGGCCCAGGACGTCGCCCTCTCACGGCGAAAACAGGGGTTCGAGTCCCCTAGGGAGCGCCAGATTATTCATTGAAAATCAATTACTTGACGCGATGAGCCTGTCGACGCGCAGAACTTGTGTAATATTCATGTACTATGACGTCAGCGGCTTAGGCGGATTTAGGCGCACGCTGTCGAGAGGCGCCTTCGCTCCGCTTCGCTCTCGTGTCGCGTAGCTCGCTGACATCCAAGATCTAGACGCGTTCTTGACGCGTCCTCTGCCATACACCACCCATTGGCCTGCACCCGGTTTGGATGACACCCGCTTAAGCCAAACCTGCCTTCGCCTCGAACTCCATAGGGTTAGATATCCGATCGTCGAATGGCGCCGCTTCGCGTGTAGAAGTTCTCGATATAATCGAACACGTCGGCTCTTGCCTCATCCCGCGTCCGATACGTTTTGCGCCCAGTTCGTTCGGTCTTGAGCGACGAGAAGAAGCCCCATTGCGGAATTGTCCCAGACGTTGCCGGAACGGCTCATCGGACAGACGACGCCGTTGTCGGCCATCAGCCGCTGGAACTGCTCGCTGCTGTATTGGCTGCCCCGATCGGAGTGGTGCAGCAGCGCGTCGGCTTGCCACGCCGCCAGATCGCCATCACCAGAGCGTCGGTCACCAGCTGCGCCGTCATCGATGCGCTCATCGACCAGCCGACAACGCGCCGGGAGAACAGATCGACGACCGCAGCCACATAGAGCCAGCCTTCGGCCGTCCAGACATACGTGAAGTCAGCAATCCATTTGCGGTTGGGACGAGGCTTTGAAGCTGCGATCAAGCACATTGGCAGCGACGGCAATCTGCCGTTCACCAAGATCGGGTGGTAGGCGGCGTGGTCTCGGGCGCGATTTGAGAGCTTGCAACGGCGCCGCTCGACACATCCAGCTCAAGTCGAGCTATGATGGCGCAAAAGACGGATCGAGTCCCAGTCAACGCCGCTCTGACCTCGAAGCCAAGCGGCTGCGTGGTCTGGATCAAGTTCGCCCCGACACGATGAGGCTTGGACCCTATCTCTGGCTGGGAAATGCGCCAAGCAAGCCGGTCGCACTCGGAGATCAGGTGGGACGACATAGTCGTGATCCGGCCGGCGCAAAGGCGGTACGGCGGCGAACGACACCGCGCCGAGACCAGAGCCGCGCGGTGAGGGGCGCGGATGGCTCGTGTTGGGCAAAGCGGATGTACTTGTTCGTTCAATGCAACGAAATGCGGTAACCGAGGGCGCCGTGCGGCGCATGACTTAGGCTGCCTGCCGCGACAGCGCCTTCGCGGATCGCCGACGGCCTTTACGGTGCGCGGAGCATATCGGAAAGCTGCGATGACGAGCGATGTCGCCATGGATGATCAATTGACCCTTGCGGCGTGGGCAGAAAAGCATGCCGGTGAGCGCGCACCCGATATCGCGGCCGCGCTGAACGAGCTGAGTGCCGAAAGCGCGGCCGAGGTGCTTCTCCATCTTCCACCGGAGCGCGCGGTCGAAGTGCTCGATTCGCCGGAGCTGACCGAGACGACGGAGATCGTGTCATTGCTCTCTCTCGAACGTGCAGCGCCGCTTCTGTCGGGAATGTCGGCGGATCGCGTCGCCCATGTGCTCCGCGCGATGGAGCCGCCGGACCGCGCGGCGCTGGCCCAGCGTCTCGATGCGGAGAGCCGCGAGTCGATGCGTAGTCTTCTTGGCTACCCCGAGCAGAGCGCGGGTAGTCTCATGACCACGGAGTTTGTCAGCGTACCCTCCGACTGGACCGTCGGGCAAACGCTGGAGCATATCCGGAAGGTCGAGCGGACCCGCGAAACCATCTACGCCATCTACGTATGCGATCCGCGCGATAACACGCTATTGCAGGCGGTGACGTTGCGCGGCTTGGTCGTGGCCGAACCTGGCGCGCCGGTGCTTTCGGCCGCAAGGCCGCGCAGGCCGATCACCGTCCCCCCTCTTGCGGACCGGGAGGAGGCGGCGCGCCTCATCTCCAAATACGACCTGCTCGCCATTCCTGTGGTCGATGAGGAAGGCCATGTCCTTGGGATCGTTACCGTCGATGACATTATCGATGCCATCCTTCAGGAAAGCGCCGAGGACGTTCAACGCTTCGGCGGCGTTGCCGCTTCCGGCGAACCCTATCTGCGCACGGGTTTCGTCTCGATGGTCCGGAAGCGCGCGGGCTGGCTCTCGGTTCTGTTCGTCGGCGAGACGTTGACGGCTAGCACAATGCAGTTCTTCCACGGCGAGATCGAAAAGGCGATCGTGCTTACGCTCTTCATTCCGCTGATCATGGGGTCCGGCGGCAACGCCGGTTCGCAGGCGACATCCTTGCTCATTAGAGCTCTTGCACTCGGCGAGCTGCGGCTGCACGACTGGTGGCGGGTCGTCTTGAGGGAGGTCCCCGCCGGACTCGTGCTCGGCACCATCCTCGCAACGATCGGGATCGCGCGCATCGTGCTGTGGCAGAAGCTTGGCATCTACGATTACGGCCCCCACTGGATGCTCGTGGCGTTGACCGTGGCGAGTGCGCTCGTCGGCATCGTGACCTTCGGATCGCTTGCGGGCTCGATGCTACCCTTTGTCCTGCAGCGGTTTGGCTTCGATCCGGCCAGCGCCTCCGCACCCTTCGTCGCTACCCTTGTCGATGTGACGGGCCTTGTAATCTACTTCGGCGTTGCCACATCGATACTTTCGGGCACGCTGCTCTAATCGCGGTTAGATCCGGCTGGCGGCGAACCGCGTACCGCGCGCCAAGGCGTCATTTCAGAGTCGGGACCGCCAGATGTCGACCTCCAACGAGCGCAAAGCCTCCTCGGTAACGCTGCCGATTAGCGCTTTCACGACTCCCGACCGGCCATGCGTCCCTAAGACGAGCAGGTCAGGACGCAGTTCGTCCACTCGCAGGGCGCGCTGGAAGCCCTTGAGGTCGTTTGCGGCGACGAAGGATGCGAGCGCCTCCGTGGCCTGCCGCTGCTCACTCGCGACATAGCTTTCGATTCTGGCCTTCTCCAATCCAGCGATGTGGAGTTCCGCGCCACTCGGTTGAGCCAACAACCCAGCCTGACGTAGGGCACGGTTGGAGCGGGTGGAAAAGTCGGTGGCTGCAAGAATACGCATGGCATCTCCTTAACCGAAGCTCGGCCTAGCCAATCAGATAGGGGCACTGGGTTTGAATGGACGTCGACCTGCGGCCTGCTTTTTACCCGGTGGTCGCGCTCCTCGACGGGCAGGAGTGCTGTGATCTTTGGTGGATCACTCGCGGGAAAGGTTTGCTCAAGCTGGCGATCTAGCTCTTCGTCGAGTTTGCGTTTTTGACGCTGCCCAGGTGTCTCCCTCTCGTCGGTAAAGGTGACTCCCTGGGCGCAGCCTCGAAGCCAAAATGATCGGTACTCCGCTCAATGCGCGCAACTACCCGATCTATCGATGGGCTCGGAATGGGACCTTCTGTGCTACTGTCGGGTCGTACGGCCTTCCTGACGCATCGCCAAGGTGGTGACGGACCATAGTACGGCTCCGATCCCGAGGAGCACGCCCGCAATGGCGTATTGTGAGGGATCGCGTCCTGTCCATGGCCCCACCAGGAAAGCACAGGAGACGGCGCCAAATACTGCAACGATAGTCGGCGTCCTGAAATGCGCGTGCCCGACCTTGTCCTTGCGGAGCACTAGAACCGCCACGTTAACGATTGTGAACACTCCGAGAAGAAGGAGGGCGGTCGTCCCACCCAGCGCGGGTACAGCGCCTACGAATGTGACAAGCCCGAATGCCAAAAGCGATGTGAAGGCGATCGCGACATACGGTGTACGGCGGCCTCGATGAACCTGCCCAAGGCTACGCGGGAGCACGCCTTCGCGGCTCATCCCGTAAACGAGGCGGCTCGCCATCAACATGTTGATGAGCGCGGAATTGGCCACCGCGAACATGGTGATGACGCCGAACACGCCGAGCGGAAAAGCCGGCGCGCCAGCCGAGACGACTTTAAGCAGAGGCGCTTCGCCCTCGGCCAGTTCAGCCGGCGAAACGAGCGTGATGGCCGAGATTGATACAAGAACGTAGATCAGCGCCGTGACGAGCAACGCGGTGAGAAGTACCTTGGGAAATATCTTCGAGGGGTTCTTGGTCTCTTCGGCCATGTTGACCGAATCCTCAAAGCCGACCATCGCGAAGAACGCCAGAGTCGTTGCTGCGGTCACGGACCAGAAGACACCGCTATCACCGGGTGGCTCGAAGATCAATGCGCGGGAGACATCTCCTTTGCCGGAGCCAATCGCCCACAATCCGATGAGGATGATGATCAATAGCCCAGTGAGCTCAATGCAAGTGAGGACTACGTTCGCTTTGACGCTTTCACCGACACCTCGGAAATTCACCATGGCGATCAGTGCCATGAAGCCAAGGCCTACAAAGGTGATGGCGGAAGCGCCCAGCGCAAGGCCGAAGCTTGTCGAAAGATTGGCAGCGAATGCGCGCGCGGCCGTTGCGGCCGACGTGATGCCGGAGCTCATAACAGCGAAAGCTACAATGAACGTAATAAAGTGAATTCCGAACGCCTTGTGGGTATAAAGCGCGGCGCCTGCCGCCCTCGGATACTTGGTGACCAGCTCCAGATAACTGAAAGCGGTCATCAGCGCGATACCGAAGGCCACCACGAATGGCAACCAGGCGATACCACCTACCTGCTTGGCAACCTGCCCGGTCAACGCGTAGATACCGGTGCCGAGGATGTCGCCGACGATAAAAAGCAGCAGTAGTCCCGGCCCCATCACCCGCCGAAGACTGGTGCCTTGGTCCGTCTTGTCAAGCGTCCGCTCGCTCATCGTTCGGATGACCGTGGGATTGAAGCCTCGGCTGAATCAATGGTCGTACATTTAGGGAATTCTTGGCAAGACCTGGAGGACGCGTCCTATGAATGTGGAGAACTCATTCATGAAGTTCTGCAGGAACCTCTCCGTAGACTCCACGGACACTTTGCCGTCCTCGCCGATCAGTCCGGGGGTAAACTGGATGTAGGCTTCGGGAGCGTTCATCTGGGGGGAATTGCAGAAGGCAAGGACGCTGCGAAGGTTTTGCTGCGCCACCGCCGTTCCTATCGCGCCCGGCGACGTGCCGATGATGGCGGAGGGTTTGCGGGTGAACGAATTCTGGCCATAGGGGCGGCTTGCCCAATCGATGGCGTTCTTCAGGCCCCCGGGTATCGAACGATTGTATTCAGGGGTGACGAAGAGAACAGCATCCACCGACGCGATAGCCTCCTTGAACGTCCGAGCGGCGGGCGGAAAATCCGTGTCGTAATCGTAACTGTAGAGCGGCAATTCGTTGAACGATATTTCTCGCATCGTGAGCGCGCTCGGAGCAACCCGCACGAGGGCGTTTGCAAGCTTACGATTGATCGATGCCTTGGCTAGGCTCCCGATGAGGTATCCAACCGAGTACGTTGTCATGGCCGTTTCCTCCCTCCGAAGCCGCAGCCTCAAGGAGACGTTCCAACTCAGCGCATTTGGCACATGAAAGAGCAGCCTCTTTCAGTAGCCGCTATTTAAAATGACGTGCAATCGAGAAAAAGGTTCCGCGGAATCCGGTTGATGAGCTCAGTGAGTGTCGAGGTAAGACGGTGCAGAAGATCGACGTGCGATTGGGAAAGTTGATATCGCTCGGATTTGCGAACGAGCCTGTCGACGGCGAGCGCGAACGCATGAATTTCCGTTACGTCGAACCAAATTCTGCGCGAGAAGCGCTCAATCCGATCCAACTCGACTGATAGATGCTCTCGCAACTGAGAGGTCACCGTGTTGAGCAAATCGATCGCGCGGTCCGCGAACCTCGCGAGCTCGCGCAACGCGATGAGTTGTTCGACGCGTCCCGGCCCAAACTCGTCTTGCCGCGGGTACCGATGATAGACCGAACGTAACCGATACCAGCTCCGCTTCAATTCGCTGAGCGTCGTCTGGCGTGCGCGCAAGTCTTGCGGCGATTGCGCGAAGAAGATCCGGCGCAGCCTGTGCCAACGTGTCGTGCCCGCCCGGTATCGCCGTTCGGGGCAGCGAGATGATTCCGGTGCCGTGCCATCCCCACCGTGCGGCTGTGGGTGTCTTTCCTTTGGCGGTAGGCATGACGATCTCCTGCG
>DATEKY010000779.1:0-3632 GCA_035277225.1 Xanthobacteraceae bacterium | reverse complement strand
GTGCCGATCATCAGCGTTTCGAGCACCAGGAATGCGACCATGTACTCCTTCACGCGCGTCTGGATCACCTCCCAGCTCGCGATGATGCAGAGCGGCATCAGCCCGGTGGTCAGGATCACGAACGGCAGCGAGATGCCGTCGACGCCCATGTGGTAGCTGCTCAAGCCGGCGAGCCAGGGGTGCTTCTCGACGAACTGGAATTCCGGCGAGGACGGATCGAACCGCCACACCAGCATCAGCGACACCGCGAAGGTGACGAGCGTGGTCCACAGCGCCGCCCAGCGCGCGTTGCGGCGCACGACCTCGTCGTCGCCGTTCAGGCAGAAAATGAACAGCACCCCGAGGATGGGCAGAAAGGTCGTGATCGAGAGGATCGGCCAGCTCGACATCAGTGCGATCCTGCGAACATGAACCAGGTGATTAGCGCCGCGATGCCGATCAGCATCGCGAACGCGTAGTGATAGAGATAACCGGTCTGCAGCCGCACCACGTTGCGGGTCACGTCAAGCACCCGCGCGGACACGCCGTCAGGGCCGAGACCGTCGATGATGCGCCCGTCCCCGCCCTTCCACAGCACGCGGCCAAGCCAAAGCGCGGGGCGCACGAAGATCAGGTCGTACAGCTCGTCGAAGTACCACTTGTTGAGCAGGAACTGATAAAGCCCATCGTGCTGCTTCGCGAGGCCCTCCGGAATGTCGGGGCGGCGAATGTAGAACTGCCACGCGATCGCAAAGCCGATCGCCATCATCACGGTCGGCACAAGCGGGATCGCCCAGTGCAGCGTGTGCATGTCATGCATCACGTGATTGTCCGGACCGAACTTCAGCGACTCGCGGAAGAATTCCGCGACGTGATGTCCGGCGAACATCTCCTTGAACGGGAGGCCAGCGAGGATCGATCCGGCCGCAAGGAAGATCAGCGGAATGAGGATCACCCACGGGCTCTCGTGCGCGTGGTCGTAGGCATGCTGGTCCGCCGGCTTGCCGTGGAACGTCTTGAAGACGAGCCGCCAGGAATAGAACGAGGTGAGCAGCGCGGCGACGACCGTCATCACGAAGGCATAAGGGGCGAACGGATTGTGACCCGCCGCCGCGGCCTCGATGATCGCATCCTTGGAGAAATAGCCGGCGGTGAGCGGGAAGCCGGTGAGCGCGAGCGTGCCGATCAGCATGCAGACATATGTCACCGGCAGCTTGTTGCGCAGGCCGCCCATTTTCCGGATGTCCTGCTCGTGGTGCATCGCGTGGATCACCGAGCCCGAACCGAGGAACAGCAGCGCCTTGAAGAAGGCGTGTGTGAACAGGTGGAACATGCCGACCGAATAGGCGCCCACCCCCATCGCGACGAACATGTAGCCAAGCTGCGAGCAGGTCGAGTAGGCGACGACGCGCTTGATGTCGTTCTGCACGAGGCCGATCGTGGCCGCGAAGAACGCGGTCGTTGCGCCGACCAGCGTGACGACGGCGAGCGCGGTCGGGGCCAGCTCGAACAGCGGCGACAGTCGCGCCACCATGAACACGCCGGCCGTCACCATGGTGGCGGCATGGATCAGCGCGGAGACCGGCGTCGGGCCTTCCATCGCGTCGGGCAGCCAGGTGTGCAGCAGGAACTGCGCCGACTTGCCCATCGCGCCCATGAACAGCAGCAGGCAGATCAAGGTCAGCGCATCGGCGTGCCAGCCGAAGAAGTTGATGGTCTTGCCGGTCAGCGTGGGGGCCTGGGCGAACACGGTGTCGAGATCGACCGCGCCGGTCATCATGAACACCGCGAAGATGCCGAGCGCAAAACCGAAATCGCCGACGCGGTTGACCACGAAGGCCTTGATCGCCGCCGCGTTCGCCTCGGGCTTGTGATACCAGAAGCCGATCAGCAGATAGCTCGCGAGACCGACGCCCTCCCAGCCGAAGAACAGCTGCACGAGGTTGTCTGCCGTCACGAGCATCAGCATCGCGAAGGTGAACAGCGACAGGTAGGCGAAGAAGCGCGGGCGGTGCGGATCCTCCTCCATGTAGCCGATGGAGTAGAGGTGCACGAACGCCGACACGGTGTTGACCACCACCAGCATCACGGCGGTGAGCGTATCGACGCGGATCGACCAGTCGATCTTCAGGTCGCCCGAGACGATCCAGGCGAACAGCACTTCGCGCGAGTCCTGATGCGCGATGCCCACACGCCAGAACGCGATCCACGACAGCAGCATCGCGACGAACAGGAACAGCGTCGTGACCAGTTCGGCCGCGCGCGAGCCGGCCGCGGGCGGCTCGTGCGGGTGGTCTTCGTGGCTGTCGTGATGAATGACTGCGTGATCACCATGCGGAGACGGCGCACCGCCTCCGGCGTGGGGCCCATGATCATGCGCGTGATCTTCCGCCCCGTGCCCCGGGCTTCCGCCCGGATGCCGCGCCCGCGCGCCGCTCAGCGAAATGATCGCCGCGACGATACAGCCGAGCAGAGGAAGGAAAACGATCGCCTGATACATAAGCTAGCGCTTTTTTCCTTGGCGCATGATCTTGTCCGACCTGCCTTCGCCCGCCGAAGCATTGATCCACGCGACAAGACCATGCCCAGGCTTCGCGCAGGCGGGAAACCGGTCCCCACTTTTCGGGATCATGCGCTATCCCTTCATCAGGTTGATGTCCTCGACCGCGATCGAGCCGCGGTTGCGATAGAACACCACGAGGATGGCAAGCCCGATCGCGGCTTCGGCGGCCGCGACGGTGAGCACCAGCAGCGCGAACACCTGCCCGACCAGATCGCCGAGGAAGGACGAGAACGCCACGAGATTGATGTTCACGGCGAGCAGAATGAGCTCAACCGACATCAGAATGACGATGACGTTCTTGCGGTTGATGAAAATGCCGAGGATCCCGAGCGTGAACAGGATCGCGGCGACCGCGAGATAGTGGCCGAGCCCGATGGTCATGAGAGCCCCTGCCCCGGCCGCACCTTCACGACCTCCATTGCCTCGGCCTTGGTGCGGCGCACCTGCGCGGCCATATCCTGCCGCTTGACCGGCACGCGGTGGCGCAAGGTCAGCACGATCGCGCCGACCATCGCGACCAGCAGCACGAGGCCGGCCGCCTGGAAGAAATAGACGTAGTCGGTATAGAGCACGCGCCCGAGCGCCTCGGTGTTGGTCATGGTCTCGAGCGGCGGGATCGGCTGCTTGATCGCCTTCGGCACCCCCGCGCCGATCACCCAGCCGCCGACCACCAGCAGAAGCTCGACCAGCACCACGAGACCGACCAGCGCACCCACCGGGAGATAGCTGAGGAATCCCTGTCGCAGCTCGGCAAAATCGACGTCCAGCATCATCACCACGAACAGGAACAGGACCGCGACCGCCCCGACGTAGACGACGATCAGGATCATCGCGAGGAACTCGGCGCCGAGTAGCACGAACAGCCCCGCCGCGTTGACGAAGGCGAGGATCAGGAACAGCACCGAATGGACGGGATTCCTGGCGGCGATGACCATGAAGGCCGACGCCACGCAGACCCCGGCAAAAAGGTAGAAAAATAGGGCGGCGAGAATCATTCCAGTCTCATGAGGCCCGGCCGGGCGGGACGTTCCTAGCGCGGCAAAGCGCAGGCGTCTACCGGGCGAAGCCGATGTTCCTCGATCCGGTATTT
>DATEKY010000778.1:0-4137 GCA_035277225.1 Xanthobacteraceae bacterium | reverse complement strand
CGCGGGCCGAGGAACAGCGAGCCGTAGTTCTTCATGCCATTGAGGAACACATCCGGGTCGCGCGTCATCACCTGCACGTGCTCCGACGCGATGCGGTCGGCCTCGGCGATCATCTCGGCCTCGTCCGCGCACACGATCACCTCGCCGTAATCGGCCCAGGCTTTTCCCGCGAGGTCGGCGCTGGGCAGGATCTTCAGCAGCCGCTCGACCTCGCTCATCGTATCGCGCGCGAGCTTCTCCGAATTGGTGATCAGCACGGCCGGCGAGGTCGGGCCGTGCTCGGCCTGGCCCAACAGATCGGTCGCGCAGATTTCGCCGTCGACCGAGTCGTCGGCGATGATCAGGGTCTCGGTCGGGCCGGCGAGCAGGTCGATGCCGATGCGGCCGTAGAGCTGGCGCTTCGCCTCTGCCACATAGGCGTTGCCGGGTCCGACGATCATGTCGACTGCACCGATCGTGCCGGTGCCGAGCGCCATTGCGGCCACAGCCTGCACGCCGCCGAGCACGTAGATCTCGTCGGCGCCGCCGAAATGCATCGCCGCGACGATCGCGGGATGCGGCCCGCCCTTGAAGGGCGGCGCGCAGGCGATGATGCGCTTCACGCCCGCGACCTTCGCGGTCACGATCGACATGTGCGCCGATGCGACCATGGGATAGCGCCCGCCCGGCACGTAGCAGCCGATCGAGTTCACCGGGATGTGGCGGTGGCCGAGGATCACGCCCGGCAGCGTCTCGACCTCGAGGTCCTTCATGGTCTCGCGCTGCCTCTCGGCGAAGCCGCGCACCTGCGCCTGCGCGAACTTGATGTCCTCGAGGTCGCGCTTTCCGACCTGCCCGATCGCCTGCTCGATCTCCTGCGCGGTCAGCTTGAACGACGGCGGCGACCACTTGTCGAACTGCTGCGAGAGCTCGCGCACCGCATCGTCGCCGCGCGCCTCGATCTGCGACAGGATGCTCTCGACTGTTTCGCGCACCTTGGCGTCGGCGGCCTTGATGGCGGTCGCGTCCATTCCGCGTTTGAGGAAGCGGGGCATGTAATTCTCCTATTCGACGGCTGTCATCCCGGGCGAGCGAAGCGAGACCCGGGACCCATTTCTCAATCTGCGTTGGCCTCACGATGGGTCCCGGGTCTCACGCGCCAAGTGGCGCGCTCGCCCGGGATGACGCCTGCGGCGTCACTTTATCGCCTGCGGATTGATCGGGCTCCCCGTCCCGCCGGTGATGATCAGCGGCGGGCCGCAAAAGAAGAACTCGTAGACGCCGTCCTTGGCGCAGTCCTCGGCGAGCTCGTTGAGATAGAAAATCTCGCCCATGCACAGGCCCATCGCGGGGATCACCACCCAGTGCCACGGCTGGTTCGCGTCCTTGGTCTCGTTCGGCCGCACCTCGCAGCCCCAGGTGTCGGTGATCAGCGCCGCGATCTCCTTCTCATGGCACCAGTAGCAATTCTCGAACTTCACGCCGGGCGCGTCGCCGCCCGCATAGCCGCCCCATTCCTTCTCGGCGAGGCAGCGCTCCATCTGCCCGGTGCGGATGACGACGAAATCCGCGCGGCCGATTTTCACGCCCTGCTTCTTGGCGCAGGCGTCGAGCTCGTCGTTGCCGATGCCTTCGCCGTCCTTGAGCCACGGCACGCCGCGGAAGCGCGCGATGTCGAGCAGCACGCCGCGGCCGTTCATCTTGTCCTTGGAATGCTCGATGCCGAGCACGCTCAGGCCGCGCGAGTCGATCAGCTTCGGCGAATGCCCGTTGTAGGCCTTGTCCTCGTAGAAGATGTGGCCGAGCGAATCCCAGTGCGTCGCGCCCTGCACGCACAGCATCAAGGTGTCGTCGGCGTAGCGCAGCTTGTTCCAGTCCTGCTGACCGGCGAGCGCGTCGGTGCCGGTCGCGAGCATCTGGTGGATTGGATTGAAGCGCCCGCCGAACAGGCCGCTCTGCGGGCCCGAGCGATCGAGCGGAATCCCGAGCGCGAACGACTTGCCCTTTTTGATGAGCTTGGCGGCTTCGACGATGTGGTGCGGCTCGACATAGTTGAGCGTGCCGCTCATGTCGTCCTTGCCCCACTTGCCCCAGTTGGAGAGCTTCTCGGACGCCTCCTTGATGGCGGCGGCGTTGACGGTGATGGTCATGCGGTCCTCGTCCTCTCGATTGCTCTCAGGGTGTCATCCCGGGCGACCGCGCGAAGCGCGGGAGACCCGGGACCCACCTCGCGTTTCGCGCCGGCGTCCCGATGGGTCCCGGCTCGCGCGATGCTGCGCATCGCTTGGCCGGGATGACAGCGGTGCCTAGAAATTCACCTTGTCGCCGCCCTTGAGCGAGAGGATCTCGCGCGCATCGTCGGGCGTCGCGATCTCGAGGCCGAGTCCTTCGAGAATCTGCCGCACCTTCGTGACCTGCTGCGCATTCGACTCCGCGAGCTTGCCGGGGCCGGCCCACAGCGAATCCTCCATGCCGACGCGCACGTTGCCGCCCATCGCGGCCGCCTGGGCGGCGATGCGCATCTGGTTCGCGCCCGCGCCGAGCACCGACCAGTGATAGTTGTCGCCGAACAGCCGGTCGGCGGTGCGCTTCATCATGATGACGTCTTCGGGATGCGGGCCGATGCCGCCGAGGATACCGAACACGGATTGCACGAACAGCGGCGCCTTGACCACGCCGCGGTCGAGGAAGTGCTTCAGCGTGTAGAGGTGGCCGATATCGTAGCACTCGATCTCGAAGCGGGTGTTGTTCTGCGCGCAGGTTGTGAGGATGTACTCGATGTCCGCGAAGGTGTTCTTGAACATGCCCTTGCGCGAATTCTCGAGATACGGCTCCTCCCAGTCGTGTTTGAACTTGCCCTTGTAGCGCGGGATCATCGGGTAGAGGCCGAAGTTCATCGTGCCCATGTTGAGCGAGGCGACCTCCGGCGCAAAGGTGGCGGCGGGCTTCACGCGTTCTTCCACCGTCATGGTCGGCGCGCCGCCCGTGGTGATGTTCACCACGACGCCGGAACGCTGCTTGATCACCTTCAGGAACGGCGCGAACGCTTCCGGAGTCTGGTCGGGGCGGCCGTCCTGCGGGTTGCGTGCGTGCAGGTGCACCACGGCGGCGCCCGCTTCCGCCGCGCCGATTGCCGCATCCGCGATCTCGCTCGCCGTGACCGGCAGGTGCGGCGACATCGACGGCGTGTGGATCGACCCGGTAACCGCGCAGGTGATGATGACTTTCTTCGCCATTGTTCTCCCCAAACTCTCTTGCTGTTCGTTCGTCGGCGCCGACTGTAGACGCAGGCGCGAGCGTGTGGAAAGGGCGAACCGGCAACCCGGCTATGCGAGGCGGAGTTCTTTTGCCGCAGCGGCGTGATGCTGCGCGGATGCGTCCGAGAAGCAGCAGAACACCGCGTGCGTGATCGAGGGGCGCTTGGGCAGTTCGGACGCCACCGTGCCCACCGCGATGCGCGCGGCGCGATCGGCCGGAAATGCGTAGACCCCGGTGGAGATCGCCGGGAACGCGATCGAGGCAAGCTTGCTGGCCGCCGCGAGATCGAGCGCCGTGCGGTAGCAGGACGCGAGCAATGCGTCTTCGTCCGAGCCGCCGCCGTGCCACACCGGCCCGACCGCGTGGATGACGTGCTTCGCCGGCAACTTGTAGCCGCGCGTGATCTTGGCCGAGCCGGTCGCGCAGCCGCCGAGGGTGCGGCACTCCTTCAGCAGGTCGGGTCCGGCCGCGCGATGGATCGCACCGTCGACGCCCCCTCCGCCGAGCAGCGAGGTGTTGGCGGCATTCACGATGGCGTCGACTGCGAGCGTAGTGATGTCGGCGACGAGGATGTCCGCGGTCGCAGCGCCGACGGAGAAGGAGAGGAGGGGCGGTGCCATGCACTCAGTCTATCCCTCCCACGCGAAGCGGGGGAGGGTGGACGCGCGAAGCGCGGCCGGGTGGGGGTGCTTCAAGACCCCACCCGACTGCTCGCATTCGCTCGCAGTCACCCTCGCCAAAAGGGCGTCCACGCCCGTCTTCGACGGGCTATGGGGGGAGGGATTACGCCCACTCGGCCTTTGCTTCCGCGCCGAGGTCCACCGTGCTGCGCGCGCCGATGTCGTCATAATGTGCCGCGAGAAATCCCTTCGCCGCTTCGCGCCCGCCCTTCTTCAGCAT
>DATEKY010000777.1:0-2401 GCA_035277225.1 Xanthobacteraceae bacterium | reverse complement strand
TCCAGCCGCACGTAGTTGCGGTCCTTCAGCACCTGCAGGATCGAGGCATAGGTCGAGGGCCGGCCGATGCCGAGCTCTTCCATGCGCTTGACCAGCGAGGCTTCCGAGTAGCGCGGCGGCGGCTCGGTGAAGTGCTGCGTGGCGGCGATCGCGCGCTTGGCGAGCGCTTCGCCGGCGCTCATCGCGGGCAGGCGCTTCGACTCATCGTCGTCCTGCGCGTCGTCCTCGCCTTCCTGGTAGAGCGTCAGGAAGCCGTCGAACTTGATCACCGTGCCGGTCGCGCGCAGGTCGAGATTGCGGCTTCCGACTTTCGCCGCGATGTCCACGGTGGTGCGCTCGAGCTCGGCGGATTCCATCTGGCTCGCCATCGCGCGCAGCCAGACCAGCTCGTAGAGCCTGGCCTGATCGCTGTCGAGGAACTTGGCGACGTCGCGCGGACGGCGCGTCGCGTCGGTCGGGCGCACCGCTTCGTGCGCTTCCTGCGCGTTCTTCTGCTTGCTCTGGTAGTTGCGCGGCGCCTCCGGCAGGTACTCCTTGCCGTAGTTCGACGCGATGTTGCTGCGCAGCGCGCTGATCGCCTCGCCCGCCATGAACACGCCGTCGGTACGCATATAGGTAATGAGTCCGACGGTCTCGCCGCCGATGTCGATGCCCTCGTAGAGCCGCTGCGCGACCCGCATCGTGTGCGCCGGCGCGAAGCCCAGCTTGCGGCTTGCCTCCTGCTGCATCGTCGAGGTGGTGAACGGGGGCGGCGGATTGCGCTTGGCGGGCTTGGCCTCGACCGAGGCAACCGAGAACTGCGCGCTCTCGAGGTCGCGCTTGAACTGCTCGGCCTCCGCGCCGGTGCCGATGTCGAGGCGCTGGATCTTCTTGCCGTCGGCGCCGACCAGGCGCGCCTCGAAGGTGTCGTTGCGCGGGGTCGCCAACGTCGCGACCAGCGACCAGTATTCGCGCGCGACGAACTTCTCGATCTCGAGCTCGCGGTCGGCGACGAGCCGCAGCGCGACCGACTGCACCCGTCCGGCCGAGCGCGCGCCGGGGAGCTTGCGCCACAGCACCGGCGAGAGGGTGAAGCCGACGAGGTAGTCGAGCGCGCGGCGCGCGAGGTACGCGTCGACCAGCGCGCCGTCGATCTTGCGCGGGTGCTTCATCGCCTCGGCGACCGACTGCTTGGTGATCGCGTTGAACACCACGCGCTCGATCGTCTGGCCCTTCAGCGCGCCCTTTTCCTTGAGCACTTCGAGCACGTGCCAGGAGATCGCCTCGCCCTCGCGGTCCGGGTCGGTGGCGAGGATCAGCTTGTCGGAGCCCTTCACGGCCTTGGCGATGTCGGCGAGGCGCTTCTGCGCCTTGGCGTCGACTTCCCAGATCATGTTGAAATCTGCGTCCGGATCGACCGATCCGTTCTTGGCCGGCAGGTCGCGCACGTGCCCGAACGAGGCCAAAACCTCGTAGCCCGGGCCCAGATACTTGTTGATCGTCTTCGCCTTGGCGGGCGATTCGACAACGACGATGTTCATGAAATCCCTAACAAATTCGGCGATATATGGGTCGCTTGGGGGGCCCAAGGCCCCCCAGAGTCGGCCGGAACATGGGGAAGGAGGCCCGTCCTGTCAAATCGGGGCGGACACCGAGGTTAAGTGTTGGTGGCCTGTTCCGGCAACTTGTGAGGGTGTCGGCGGCGCCGATTCTCGCTTTCGGATAGGCGCCGGCGTCAGCGCAGCGACACCATCCCGCCCCTGTGGCGCTCGATCCGTCCGGCCAGCTCCAGCTCCAATAATAGAGTGCGTACGACCGCCGGCGTCGCGCCCGCAAGGCGCACCAGATCGTCGATCCCGACCGGGGTCGGCCCGAGCAGTTCCACGATCCGGGCACGCGTGCCGGCGTCCGGCTCGTCCGGCGGGACCGCCTCGTCGGGTGGCGCGTCCGGTTCGCGCAATCCGCCCATGATGGGTGTGACCACCGCGAGCACGTCGGCGGCTTCCGTGACCAAGGTGGCGCCCTGCTTGAGCAGCCCGTTGGTGCCCTCCGCGCGCGGGTCGATCGGAGAGCCCGGCACGGCGAACACCTCGCGGCCCTGCTCGAGCGCGAAGCGCGCGGTGATCAGCGATCCGGAGCGCTTGGCCGCCTCCACGATGACCACGCCGAGCGACAGGCCGGAAATGATGCGGTTGCGGCGCGGGAAATCCTGCGCGCGCGGGGTCCAGCCGAGCGGCATTTCGGACACCGCGGCGCCGTCGCCGAGCAACGCGTCGAGCAGGCCGATGTTCTCCTCCGGATAGACGCGGTCCTGCCCGCCCGCGAGCACCGCGACGGTGCCGGTTGCGAGGCTCGCCCGATGTGCGGCCGCATCGACGCCGCGCGCGAGGCCCGACGCGATGACGAACCCCGCCTCGCCCAG
>DATEKY010000776.1:0-4945 GCA_035277225.1 Xanthobacteraceae bacterium | reverse complement strand
CCCTCAAGGGGCGCGGTTAAACGACGGATAAACGATGTTCAGATTGCTGCTCGCGTCGCTTCTCCTTGTATCTACTCCATCCGCCTGGGCGGAGCCCAACGATGCGCAAAAACAATGGGCGGCGCGTGTCCTTGCGGCCAAGCTCAAGGCGCAGGCTGCTGCGACGGCCGCGCGCGAGAAAGTCGACCGCGGCCTCAGCCCGGAGGATCGTCAGGAGCGTGAGCGAGCGAAGCAAGCTGCGGCGGAAGCGCGCGCCGAATTCGTACGGCGGCAAAAATCGACCAAGCCTTGATCAAGTCTTGATCAAGCCTTGATCAAGCGTAGGTGCCGAACAACTGGACCGGACGCTCCGCCGCCGAAAAAGCCGACTTCGCAATGAAGAACAACGTGCTGCCGAGCAAGATGGTCCACACGACCACAACAGCGCCGACGGCGTGCCTGAATTTCATCCTGGCGAGAATGGTTGTTTTCCATAGACTTGGCATCACGAGTCCAAGCCATGCGCCGGTGAGCAGGAGGACAAAGATCAAGGCGAGGGCCGGCCGAAGGCCAAAAGGCACGTTGCTGGGCATCTGGGGTGCCGCAATAAGCAGGAACGCCCAGGTCATTCCCAACGCAAGCCCTATGGCGATGCGAATTTGTTCAAGAATTCTGATATCGGCATCGCTCCACGTGTCCGGATAGTGATGCGGCACGGCAGTGCGTTGGCGGTGCAAGGCCAGAAAGCCGCGCGCGATCACCAGGACCAATCCGAGGATTGTCGCGAAATACAGGGCCGCCTCGGTATTCGGGGCGAGGTCGGGAAGCAGGTACATGGCCGTGGATTGTACCGGCAGGGAGTCGTTTGAATAGTCTGTAGGCTTTGATGTTTTTTGGATTCGCCGACTACCTCATGAAGGCGTTGCGGCGGGAGCCTGCGGCATCATGGGCGGTACGGCCATTGAGGTTGGCGTGTAGCCTCGTCCCGGTGAGCCAACGTCGGTCGCAGCCCCATGGCTACTCATCTGGACTTGATGATGCTGGCGTTTGACGGCGTGACCATCCCGGGATTGCATCAGCGCGGTTTTGAAGGGGCGTTTCCGCACTTCCGGCGCAAGCGCGGCCATCGGCTCGACTTGCTGAGGGTGGCGATCGACGACGCGGGTGGGAGCTTCGTGGTTGATCTCGGGCAGGCCGGCGCTGACGGCCTCGCGCAGGGCGATTGGACGTCACTTGCGGTCGACCAGATCACGGTTGCGCATCTCGACCGCGCGGCGCGGTATCGCCTGCATCCAGGTTTCTTCAGCCGCAGCTTCAAGTTCGGTCCGCATTACTATCATCCGTCACATGTATTTCCGGCCGAGTTCTACGAACGGATCGCCCGAAAGGTGCTCGCCAGGCTGGACAAGAAAGGGGAGCTTTGGTTTGCGGCATCTCGCACCCCGCCGGGCGGCGGGCCGTCGCGCAGTGCCGACGTCGTCGTAAACGAGATGCTCGACGCGCTCGGCGCCTGCGGGTGGACCATCGAACGCGAGCCGGCTCGCCGGCCGATGCCTGCGGCGCTGCTGGCACGTTATGGCGCCATTCCCGAGGTGCTGCGCACGTTCACCGAGACGGCACGAAGCTGCGTGCGCGGCGACGACGAGGGCGCCTGGTTGCTGACCGCGCACGACTACGGCGAGGAGCGGGGTCAATCGTTTCACTGGGACGAGTGGGAGCGCATGAGCCTGGAGGCGAGCACGACCGCGGAGCGCCGGCGGGAGGCAAGGGAGTTCTGGAATGTGCACTTGCCGATCTTGCAGTCGGTTTCAGGCGACTACGCGTATCTCGCGCTATGCCTCGACAAAAGATCCGACACGTTTGGTGCAATCGTGCGCGGCGATGCGCTGGACTTCGAGGGAACGTTGCTCGTCGCGCCTTCGGTGCACGCCTTTTTCGAATTGGTGACCGCGGTCGCAAAAGGCCATACCGAACGCGCCGCGCAGGCCGATATTGCCGATTTCATCCTGCCCGTTCCTGATTGAGGCCGCGCGATGAACGACCAGGATTGGGGTGCGTGGAGCACTGAGGCCGTCTCGATGATGAATTCGCGCAATCGCGCCTGGATCGAGCGTTACCAATTGACCGGCGCGTCCTATGTCTGGGACCTGAACAGCGCGACCATCGCGTTTGACGGAGCCTCGACCCGCGTGGTTGCCGACCTGTGCCTCGTCGGCACGGCGTCGAAAGCGGAAGGAAGCTTCCTCTGGGCCTGGGCAAACGACGATATTCCAGCCGGCGCGAAACGCGACCTCGAAAAGGTCCGCGCCTTCGGCGAGGAATTCGATCTCGGCCTGCTCGTCACGCCCAGCCAAGACGGCGGCCGCGCGGAGGGGCTGGAAGCGCTCGCGATCGCCGGACGCGTGCTCGATGCCGACGGCGTCTGGGTCGATGAACGCGGCGACCTCACCCTGTTCTTTGCGTTGTTCAATTTTCGCCGCGGTCACGACTGACGTTGCTGCGACGTTTGAAGCGAATGGTGCGCGGAGCTGCAGATGCCAGATATTCCGGACGATTGGCCCTTCGACGATCCGCCCAACCTCGCCGTCATCACGACACGGCAGGTCACAGAACTGCGCGTGCCGATCCTGTTCGTCTCGCACGACGAGGACGACGAAGGCTGGCAGTTCCTGACCGGCGGGCCATTGCGCGACGAAGACGCGCGCGTGGTCGCGCTGCGGCGCATCTGGGCGCTCGATCAAAGCGTCGGCGAGCTTGCCGACCTCCCATTGGGGTGGCAGGCCTCGCGCAGTTCAGCGTCCGACCCGTGGCGAAGAGGCCCGCGAAGTCGAGAATGATGGCCGGAAGCGCCGCGGCCAAGGAGCGCCAATCCGGACGGCGAGCAACCGCGAGCCGATCCGGGACCCATATATCCCGGCTTCCGCGGCGATCCGGGATGGTTGGGTCCCGGGTCTCGGCCTTCGGCCTCGCCCGGGATGACACTTTGCATCGCGCGCCGCCGCTCAATGATACCCGTTCACCAGCGCCTTCTCGGCTTCCATCAGAATATCCAGCGCGTTCCACGGCTTCGGCAGGAAGCGCGTATCCTTCGGGACGCGCGGGCAGGCGCGCCCCGACGTGATGATCACGGTCATGCCGGGATAACGCGCCTTCGCCTTGTCGGCCAATTCGAGCCCGCTCATGTTGCCGGCGAGGCGGACGTCGGTGAACAGGAGCGACACCGCGCGGCCGATCTTGCTCATCACCACCTCGGCGGCCTCCGCGCTCTCGCATTCGATCACGCTCATCTCGCTTTCTTCGAGCAAGGTCGTGACGAGCACGCGCTGGCTTGCGTCGTCCTCGACCACGAGGGCAATCGGGCGGTGCGGCTTCGCCTGGCCCATGGTCGCCTCCATCGGATTGATGCAGGTTAATGCCGTCAGGGCGGTACCGGTTCGGGTTCCAGACAGCGATTCCTGCCCGCTGGAGGGCAGTTGGGCCGCCCTGCGTCGCTTTCACCCCTCAGTTGACCTTTCGGCGGCCCCCCGCTAGAAGCCCTCCATCGCTGGCGGCCCGTTTGACGGACTTCCGCGGCGAACATCCCCCCAAACGGATCTGTTCCGGCGTCGTCCTTCCACTTGGGCGGCTCCTTCCTATGTGGGGATGAGGCACGTGACAGCAGTGAGATCATGGCAAAGCTGAGCCCGTTCAAATTCCTGCGGGAAGTGCGCGACGAGACCAACAAGGTCACCTGGCCGTCGCGCAAGGAGACCGGCATCACCACCGCGATGGTGTTCATCTTCGCGGCGCTGGCGGCGGTGTTCTTCCTGCTCGCCGACCAGCTCATCCGCTTTGCCGTCACACTCGTGCTCGGCATCGGAAGCTGACGATCTGAGGACTTAGAGGAGACGCCCGTGGCGCAAGCAGCGACCGAGACCAGGCCGAAGCGCTGGTACATCGTTCACGCCTATTCGAACTTCGAGAACAAGGTCGCGGATTCGATCCGCGAGCAGGCGAAGCAGCGCGGGCTCGCCGACCTGTTCGACGAAATCATGGTGCCGAAGGAGAAGGTGGTCGAGGTGCGCCGCGGCCGCAAGGTCGATGCCGAGCGCAAGTTCTTTCCCGGCTACGTGCTGGTGAAGATGAACCTGACCGACGAAGCCTATCACCTGATCAAGAATACCCCGAAGGTCACCGGCTTCCTTGGCGCCGACAACAAGCCGATGCCGATCTCCGAAGCCGAAGCGCAGCGCATCCTCAACCAGGTGCAGGAGGGCATCGAGCGGCCGAAGCCCTCGATCTCGTTCGAGGTCGGCGAGCAGGTGCGCGTCTCGGACGGCCCGTTCGCGTCGTTCAACGGTACGGTCGAGGAAGTGGACGAGGGGCGCTCGCGCCTCAAGGTCGCGGTGTCGATCTTCGGCCGCGCCACGCCGGTCGAGCTCGAATTCGGGCAGGTCGAGAAGCTCTAACGCGGGGATCATGGCCCCGCTGGCCGACAATCTCGCGACGCTGTCCGCGCGCCTCAACGGCGTGCGCGGGCGCGCGCTCTATCCGCGGTTCGCCGAACTTGGCAAGCGGCTGCGCAGCGCGTCGCGCAAGCTGCGCGGCTGCAAGGATCCAAAGCCCGAGACGCGGCTGCCGGCGGTGCACTGGTCGGAGCTGCTGCCGGCCAATCCGATCTACCTGGTCGAGGCGCGCAAGGAGTTCGGCAACGTCACCGAGGGCGAGCTCGCGCTGCTCGCGACCGCCGCGACGCTGGTGCCGCCGGGCAGGGAGGTGGTCGAGATCGGCACGTTCGATGGGCGCACCACGCTCAACCTCGCGATCAACACGCGCCCCGATGTCATTGTGAACACGCTCGATCTGCCGCCCGAGATGGCGACGCAATTCGACCTGCATCCCTCCGAACGGCGTTTCGTCGAGAAGCCGAAGCCCGGCGCGCGCTTCCGCAACGCCGCCCCGCCGTGGAGCGCGCGCAGCGCGCAGA
>DATEKY010000775.1:0-2568 GCA_035277225.1 Xanthobacteraceae bacterium | reverse complement strand
GTCGTAGAGATCGAACCGGCGCGCCGCGATCAGCGCCTCGAAACGCCCCGCCGGCAGGTGGTAGCGCGCCATGCTCGCGAGCAGCGCGGCCGCCTCCGGATAGGCCGCGACCTCACCCCTCCCGGTCCCGTCCAGCACGTCGTTCCACCACTGCAGGCGGATTTCGCCCGCCAAGGGCTCGCGGGCGGCCTCGCGCACCCGCGTGATCTCGACGTTGAAGGCGTAGAGCGCAAACAGCGCGTCGCGATGCTCGGCCGGGGCGAACAGCGTTGCGAGAAAACGGTCGCGGTCCGCCGCGCGCAGCAGAGCCTCGCAATGGGCGAACGCGTCCCGCATGGAAGAAACCTAGCCCACGCGGCCGTCCGCGTCCGCGCGATCTAGCGCGTGATCCCGAGAGCGCGTGCCCCGGACCTGATCCGGAGTGGGAACCGGCTTTCGGGCAAGATCAGCGCAAAACAGCTAGTCGGAGGGGCGTTTCTCGGCGGGCTCGTCGGCTGCTTCCATGCGCGTCGTGCCCACGCCGAGATAGATCAGGATCGGGGCGGCGATGAAGACCGAGGTATAGGTGCCGACCAGCACGACGCCGAAGATCATGGTCGCGACGAAGCTGTGGATGGCATGGCCGCCGAACAGGAGCAGCGCCAGCAGCGCCAGCGTCACCGTCACGTGGGTGATGATCGAGCGCGACAGCGTCGAGTTGACGGAGATGTTGAGCAGGTCCGGCATGGACATGCGCTTGTAGCGCCGCAGCATCTCGCGGATGCGGTCGTAGATGACCACGGTATCGTTGAGCGAGTAGCCGAGAATGGTGAGCAGCGCGGCGATGCTGGAGAGATCGAAGTCGATCTGCGTCAGCGACATGTAGCCGATCGTCAGCACCAGATCGTGCACGTTGGCGATCATGGCGCCGAGCGAAAACTGCCATTCGAAGCGGAACCAGAGGTAGGACAGGATCGCGAAGATCGCGAGCCCGAGCCCGATGGTGCTGCTGGCCAGCAGCTCCGACGACACCCGCGGGCCGACCACCTCGACCCGGCGGTAATCGACGGTGTCGCCCAGCGCCTCGCGCACCTTGGCGATGGCCGCCTGCTGCGCCTGCTCCCCGCCCGGCTGCTGCGCCACGCGGATCAGCACGTCGGTCGGCGCGCCGAATTCTTGCAGCTGCACCTCGCCGAGGCCCAGTCCGCCCAGCGTCGCGCGCATCTTGGCGACGTCCGCCGGTCCGGTCTTCGACTGCACCTCGATCAACGTGCCGCCGACGAAGTCGATGCCGAAGTTCAGCCCGTGGAAGAAGAACAGCAGGATGGCGACGATGGACAGCACCGCGGATATCGGAAAGCTGATGCGCCGGAAGCGCATGAAGTCGAACTTGGTGTCGTCCGGAACGATCCGCAGCAGCGGAATGGAGCGATAAAGGCGCACGAGCAGTCCTGTCTATGAGATCGCCAGCTGACGCGGGCGCGCCCACCTCACCCACCAGGCCACCATCAACCGCGTCAGGGTGAAGGCGGTGAACACGGTGGTGATGATGCCGATGCCCAGCGTCACGGCGAAGCCGCGCACCGGTCCGCTGCCGAAGAAGAACAGCACGGCGGCCGCGATGAAGGTGGTGATGTTCGAATCGAGGATGGTCGCGAGCGCGCGGCTGAAGCCGTGGTCGATCGCGGTGATGGGCGTGCGCCCGGTGCGCACCTCCTCGCGGATGCGCTCGTAGATGAGCACGTTGCTGTCGACCGCGATGCCGATGGTGAGGACGATGCCGATGATGCCCGGCAATGTCAGCGTCGCGTTGAGCAGCGACAGGATGCCGAAGATCATGCCGACGTTGATGGCGACCGCGATGCTCGCGAACACGCCGAACAGCCCGTAGGTCACGATCATGAAGACGACCACGAGCGCTGCGCCGAAATAGGACGCGAGCTTGCCTTTCTCGATCGAGTCCTGGCCGAGGCCCGCGCCCACCACGCGCTGCTCGATCACCGTCAGCTTCGCCGGCAGCGCGCCCGCGCGCAGCAGAATGGCGAGATTGTTGGCGGACTCCACCGTGAAGCTGCCGGAGATCTGCCCGCTGCCGCCGAGGATCGGCTCGCGGATGACCGGCGCCGAGATCACCTCGTCGTCGAGCACGATGGCGAACGGCCGGCCGACATTCTCCTGCGTAACCTGGGCGAACTTGCGCGCGCCCGAGGTGTTGAACTTGAACGAGACGATCGGCTCGCTGCTGCGCTGATCGAAGCCGGGCTGCGCATCGGTGAGCTCCTCACCCGACACGATGATGCGCTTCTCGAGCAAATAGGGCTGCCGGTTCTCCGCCTTCGAGCCGTAAACGATCTCCGAGTCCGGCGGCGGGCGGCCCTGCAATGCCTGCTCGGCGGTCATCGAAGTATCGACCAGGCGGAACGTCAGCTTGGCGGTCTTGCCGAGAATGTCGAGCAGCTGCTGCGGGTCGCCGAGGCCCGGCACCTGAACCAGGATGCGGTCGTTGCCTTGGCGCTGGATCGACGGCTCGACCAAGCCGAGCTGGTTCACGCGCTTGCCGATGATCTCGACCGACTGATCGACCACCTG
>DATEKY010000774.1:0-7107 GCA_035277225.1 Xanthobacteraceae bacterium | reverse complement strand
GTCGATGACTCGATCGGCGCCGATCTCGCGCACGTAGCCGGCGTTGCCGGCGCTGGTCGTCGTGATGACGCGGGCGCCGAGATGCTTGGCGAGCTGGATCGCGAAGCTCGCGACGCCGCCCGCGCCGCCCTGGATCAGGATCGTCTCGCCCGCCTTGAGCTTCAGCGTGTCCTCGACCGAGACCAGCGCCGTGAGACCGGTCAGCGCGAGCGCGGCGGCATCGACATGCGACAGCGCGGGGGGCTTCTTCGCCACGATCGCGGCGGTAATCGCGATCTTCTCGGCATAGGCCCCTTCCCGCCCCGCCTCCAGCACGCCGAACACGTCGTCGCCGACGCGCAGGTCGCTCACGCCCGCCCCGAGCGCGCTGACCACGCCGGAGAAGTCGCGCCCGAGGATCAGCGGATACGGCCCGTTGCCGTAGAGCCCGGCGCGCACCCGCCAGTCGACGCCGTTGACGCTTGCCGCATGCGCGTCGACCACGATCTGCCCCGGCCCGGCGACCGGGTCCGGCTGATCGCCGTATTGCAGAACTTCCGGCCCGCCGGGTCGGTCGAGATAGACAGCCTTCATCGGGGTCTCCGTCTTTCCACTACCGGCGCCTCTGTAGCAGATCGGATGCCGACTTTGGACCGCCCGACAAAGCGCCGAAGTGTGATCCGCATCACAGTGCGGTCCTCCCGGCCGTGCGAGTGAAGCTGCAGCCACGGCCGTCCACTCCTCCCCCCATGTCGCTGGTCGTGGTCCAACTTGCCGCCCTTTCACCGGGGGCGGCTTTTTTCTTGGCTGATTTTCTTGGGCGATTTTCTTGGGGCGAAGGGGGGCGGCGTTACGCCTGGCGCTGCAGCCGCGTCTGGCGCCGCGCGTCCGGACGCTGCACCCGCAGGAATTCGCGGAATTCATCCGCCGGCATCGGCCGGGCGAACAGATACCCCTGCCCTTCGTCGCATCCCTCTCCGCGCAGGAAGGCGGCTTGCGTCTCGGTCTCGATCCCTTCGGCGATCACGTCGAGCCCGAGATTGTGCGCCATGACGATGATCGACCGCGCGATCGCCGTGTCCTGGCCGGTGAAGTTCTCGCCGATCTTGGAAACGAAGCCCTGGTCGATCTTCAGGCGCGTCAGCGGGAAGCGGGTCAGGAAGCTCAGCGACGCATAGCCGGTTCCGAAATCGTCGAACGCCAGTTGCACGCCGCGCGTCCGCAGGCGGCGCAGCGGCGCCAGCACGCGTTCGTCATGAGCGAGGGCGATGTTCTCGGTGATTTCGATTTCCAGGAGCTCCGCCGGCAGTCCGCTTTTCTCCAGCGCGCCTTCGATGTCCTCGAGCAGCGTCGGCGCCTGGAACTGGATCGGAAACAGGTTGACGCCGATGCGGATCGCAAACCCTTCGGCATGCCACCGCGCCGCGCTCTCGCAGGCGCTCTGCATGATCCAGCGTCCGGCCTCGAGCGCGACGGGGCTGTCCGCAAGGGCTCCGATGAATGCCCCGGGGCTGAGGATGCCGCGCTGCGGATGCCGCCACCTGAGCAGCGCTTCCGCGCCGACAACGGCGCCGTCGCTCATGCGCAGCTGGGGCTGGTAGTAGAGGACGAATTCCTTGTCCGCGCAGGCACGGCGCAGCTGGGTATCGAGGTCGCGCCGCGCCTGGGCCTGCGCGCGCATCGTCGCCTGGAACAGCCGGTAGGTGCGTCCCCCGGTTCCTTTGGCGTCATAGAGCGCAAGGTCGGCGTTGGCGATGAGCTCCTCGACGTTCGAGCCGTCGTTCGGCCCGATCGCGATCCCGGCGCTCGCGCCGATATAGAGGGTATGACCTTTGACCATGAAGCCCTCGCCGAGGCGCTTCACGATACGCTCGACGTGTCCTCCGATCACCGTCGGGTCGGCGCAGCCCGGAAGCAGCAGCACGAACTCGTCGCCGCCGAGACGGTAGATGCGCCCGCCGTTCGCCGCATCCTGCAGGCGCCGGGCGACACCTTCCAGCAGCGCATCGCCGATCGAGTGGCCAAGCGTGTCGTTCACGTCCTTGAAGCCGTCGAGATCGATCATCGCCAGCGAGGTTGGCGACCGGGTCGCGAACTGTTCGGACAGGTCGGTCAGGAAGCTCGCGCGGTTGGGCAGTCCCGTCAGCTGATCGTAGTGCGCGAGGTGGCGGAGCTTGGCATCCACGACCTTGCGGTCGGACACGTCCCGGCAGGTGAAGAAATGCATCTGCTCGGGTTCGGACCATGCGCCGGACCAGGCCAGCGTGCGCAATTCCCCGTTCTTGTGCCAGTACCGCGTCTCGCAGTTGCGGGTATGCCGGCCCTGCCGGGCGAGACGCATCGCAACCCGCGTCTCCTCGAGATCGTCCGGATGCATGAACACGGCGGCGCTGTGGCCGACCATCTCGTCCGGATCGTAGCCCAGGATCTCCTTCACGATCGGACTGACCCGCAGAACCCTGCCCTTGCGGTCGGTCACCAGGATCACGTCCTGGGACATCTCGAACAGGCGCCGGTGCTCCTGCGTCTCCTTGGCGATGCGCCGTTCCGCTTCCTTGCGCGCGGTCACGTCTTCATGGGTCGCGACCCAGCCGCCGTCCAGCATCGGCCGATTGATCACCTCGATCGCGCGTCCGTCGGACAGTTCCACCTCGATCGCCGACGTGCGGCCGCCCCCGACGTTTTCAAGCACGCCGCGCGCGTAAGTTTCCGGATCGTCGGTGAAGAAGCCGACCTCCCGCCGGTGACGCATGAGATCGAGCAGCGCGCATCCGGGCTTCACGACGTCGCGCGAAAGCCCGTACATCTCGATATAGCGGTCGTTGAACAGCACGAGGCGTCCTTCCGCGTCGAACATGCACAGGCCTTGCGGCATGTTCTCGATGGCGGAGTTCAACTGACGCTTCTGCTGATGGATCGTCTCCTCGGCCGCCTTGCGCGCCGTGACATCGACGGCGGTGCACAGGCGCGCGGCGCGGCCGGAATAATCGAGGTTGCGGGCGAAAATGGAAACCAGAATGGCCTCGCCGCTCGCCTTGCGATGGCGCCACTGCCGCAGCCCTTGAGTCATTTCGCCGGCGAGCAGGAACTCCCGCGACCGCTCGCGATCCTCCGGAAAGCGCAGATCGAGCGCGCTCATTTCGAGAAACTGCTCGCGCGGATAGCCGTAGTGCGCGAGCGTCGCATCGTTGACCGCGAGAAACCGGAGGGTCTCGCGGTCGATCAGCCACATCGGCATCGGGTTGCTGTCGAACAGGAGACGGAAGGATTCCTCGCTGCGCTTGAGCGCGGTGATATCGTCATGGGTCGCGACCCATCCGCCGCCCGTCATCGGCTGGTGGCGGATGGCGATGATGCGCCCGTCCTGCAGTTCGACTGTCGTTTCGCTGATCGTGTCGGCGACGGCGATCTGGTCGCGCCAGCGGATGTACTGCTCCTTGCTCATCGCCGGACACGTTCCGGCCGCGAACCTCAGGTCGACGACCTCGCTTAGTGAAATTCCGGGATGGATCCGCTCGTGCGGAAGCCGGTACAGGTCGATATAACGTTGATTACAGATGATCAGCCGATGCGCGGCGTCGAAGAAACAGACGCCCTGCGTGATGTTGTTCAGCGCGACGTGCAGCCGAAGGCGCTCGTCCTCGCGCGTGTGTCTCGATGATAGACGCCTGAGGAGCGGCAGCATTCGTGACCGATGGGGTTTATCCCAATTGTATAATCTTTGTGCATTTACGTTTCGTTAAAAGGTGGGAGGCCGCCCGCCAACAACCGTACGTTCGAGGCGCTCGCGCGGCTGCGCAAGCGCGGTCGATTTCCCTTCCGTCACGCACGCGTGCCGAGTTTGATCCGCGCCTTACGCGCTGAAGGCGCACGGCAACAGTGTGCGGCGAGCGATCATCGCTGAAACATCTCACCCGGCTCCTTGGCCGGTCCCGGCGTCATCCGCGGCCTCGATCGCTCCATCTTCTGCTCGGGCGGCCCGAGTAGCACCATGTGGCTTTTCCTCGCGCGTGCCATCACCCGCGGGATGGTCTTCTTCAGTTCGGCCGCGCGCCCCTCATTCGTCGGCTGCACGGACAGGCGGACCGTTCCCGTGCCGGCGAAATAGTTCTCGCTCTTGTACTCGACCTTCAACGTGCCGGCATCGATCGTTTCGCCTGCCACGACATCGAATTTCGCGTACGGCCCATTGAGGACCATTCCGCCGCCGCGGAGATTCACGCATTTGACGGAGCCCAGAATCCACTGCCCCGCGCCCAAACCCTTCGGCGCGAAGTTGCGGTAATTCCCGAAAACCCGGAACATCCCTGGGATCGTGACTTTCTGCATCTTGCCGTCGAGGATGCGGCCGACGATGACTTCGACGCTCGCGCATGACACGCCGGGCATTTCAGCCGCGATGACAACCAGTCCCTCGCCATCTTTTTTGGCGCGCTCGAGGCCCGCGAGGATCTTTTCATCCGCCGTCGCCTCTGCAGGCGGGTTCGCAACCGCGCGATCCTGCGCCCGCGCAGCACCCATTGGGGCGAAGGCGAAAAGGGCGGCAAGAAGAAAGGCGCGGGCTGGCCAGTCAAAGTGCCGAGGGCGCCAAGCCATGAGTTGCCAGTCGCTCCGGGGAAGGAATCGTTAGTCGGCTTTAAATTGTAAACAAAGCCGATGCACGCGAACAGTACCGTCCCGAGGCGTTGTGCCCTGCCCAGCGAACAAGGCGTGTAGTCGAGCGAGTCCTCGAAAATTTCAGTGGTGCCTTCACTTTTACGCCCGCGCGGCTGGAACCTATGTCAAATGACGTAGTTCCCCCTTTGGCGGCGGGAGTCCATGCCATGTCCGGGTTTGATCGCGCGCGTTGTCGCGAGGCGGCGGCTGAATGCGTCGACCTTGCGCGCATCGCGACTGACACGAACACGAAGCAGATCCTGCTGGACCGCGCGCAGGAATGGCTCAAGCTCGCCTATTCCGACCACGATGCGGAATTCACGAAACTGCTGGGCGAGTTCAACACCCGGCAGATGGATGGAGGGGCGGTGCAGCGGCAGGAAGCCCAGCAGCAACAACAGCGCATTTCCAAACCTGACGGGGAATAGTCGTAGCGGCGCGCCGACTTGCGGAGCGCAACCGGTCTCAAGCCGTCACCCGGCGCGTCGCGCGTGAAACGCCCGCACGCGCCAGACCCGACACATGATCGAGCCGCAGCGTGAGGCAGCAGGCGGATCCGCCGCTGCGCATGAAGGCATGCAGCGCCGTCTCGACCACCGTATAGCCGCGCTGCTCGAGTGCGCGCCGCAGCTCGCCGCTGCAGCTCGACAGCACGATCACGCGGCCGACGCAGACCGCGTTGGCGGCGAAGCGCGCCGCATCGGCTGGGCTGAGCGCGATGCGGTCGTCCGCAGCGACATGACGGTGGATCAGCTCGAGTGCTGATTCAGAGAACGCGCCCGGATAATAGATGACGGCCCCGCACGGCAGCGCGCAGAGCGCGGTATCGAGATGATAGAAGCTCGGGTGGGCGAGCTCGACCCCGAGGCAAGGCGCGCCGAACATCGCTTCGACCACCTGCGCCGCGGCGGCATCGGAGCGAAAGCCGCAGCCCATCCAGGATTGGCCGCGCGCGCGATCCCACAGGCAATCGCCCGCGCCTTCTAGCGCGACGCCCTGCGGCATTTCGATCGACGCGTCGATCAGTCCGCGCGCCTGCAGCGCGCGGAAGCCGGCCGCGAACACCGGCTGCTCGTTTTGCCGCTCGGGATGACGGAACCGCGCGAGCAGCGCCTTGCGGTCGAGAACGACCGCCGCGTTGGCGGTGAAGACCAGATCCGGAAGACCGGGAACGGGAGCAACCGTCTCGATCGCGGCGCCGGCTTTGCCGAGCGCATCATGCAGTGCGGACCATTGCCGCGTCGCCTCGGCGTGCAACGCCTCGCGCTCGCCGGCCCAGGCCTGCGGGTCCATCCAGGGATTGATGCTGTAGGTCACTGCAAAATGCGACGGCGGGCACATCAGGAGACGTGGCGCAGCAGACGTTGCAAAACCCATCGCGGATCCCGGTTGGAACTCTCTCCGATTCGTGTCTGTCAGATGGTATCATGACGGCTGCAGCGCAACGCTTCGGCAAAGCGGAACGTGGCTGATTGTCGACGGACGAACAGTTCCATGTGGAAGCGCAGCGCGCTGCCGCGCGCAGCCCGCAGTTTCAGGGCGCGTCGAAGCCCTTCGCCTTCCACGTCGCCTGGGCAGCCGGAGAGGACAGGAAGCGCAACAGCGCTTTCGCGGCGTCCTGCTCCTTGCTCCCCGCCGCGATGCCAGCCGCAAACAGCGTGTGGTTCTGAATCGGTGCCGGAAGCGGACCCACGAGATCGACGCCCGGCGCGGCGATGATCTCGCTGATCTGATTGAAACCGATCTCGACGTCGCCGCGGGCGACCGCCGCGAACCGCTCCGACCGCTGCTTGAACGCCGTGGTCTTCGGCTTCATGGCGTCGGCGATCCCCAGTCGTTCCAGCAGCCCGATCAGATAAAGGCTGACCGGCGCTCCTGCGGCCGGATCGTTCCAGCCGATCGATTGCGCGGCCAGCATGGTGCGCTTGAAGGCATCGACCGAGCTGATGTCGGGCCTGGGGGCACCCTTGCGCACGAATAGTCCGACCCCGACTTTTGCGATGTCGGCGCGGCTCCCAGGGATGACCCTGCCCTCATTTTGCAACAGGTCGATTTGAGGGCCCGAGACGATCACCACATCGGCCGCTTCGCCGCGCCGGATGCGCTCGGTCATCGCACCGATCGCTCCATCGGAGTCAAGAACGATCCGGTGCCCCGAGGCCTGCTCGAACTGAGGGATGAGCTCCGCCATGACGGGTTCAATGGCGGACCCGGCGAGAACCTTGAGCTGCGCGGCGGCGGCATCCCGCGCCGTCAGCAGCAGCAGAAGCAAGACCACGGCAACCGGCGCGAGCGTCCTCGCGCTCCCGCGAGTCCCGTCGGCTGCCGGATGCCCGGACATCTCACGTCTCCGGCGCTGATAACTCGGGCGTATTGAACGGCACGGACGAGCAGCCGGCAAGCGCAGGGCGAACGCAGCGCACGAATGCACCGCGCTCAGCTCTTCCACACCACCAGGCTGGTGCCGCGGAT